>JANPNP010000416.1:0-3230 GCA_031427535.1 Bdellovibrionales bacterium
GTGGATGTTAAAAAATCGAACTTCGTATCCCTATTGCCAGTTTGGCCAGGGCCCGCGGAAAGAATATTATCTTCCTAATGATATTCGTGGTTTAGCCGATGACCCCTACAGAAGCCTTGCGTGGTTTGTGCGTAAAGCCGGTGCGTTCGAAAACAGTGAAAAAAATTTTGCTGAATTTACCTGGGCTAATTTTTTTCGCTCTAAAAAACTTCCTGGATATGGAAAACTAAATTTATCTAAGCAAGCTAAAGTTAAAACAGCGGTACGTAAACGAATGAAATTGCAAAGGCAGCTAATACCAAAACAATTAAGCCAATAAAAAGCTTGTTAGCAAATTTTCTTTCGCTGGGTCTGCTGTGACCTGTGGACGCCGGACTGGTACCTGTATTGGTTGTGTTCATAGGCAGAAGTTAGGATTTTTTAACCCAAAGCACAATAAATAACTTAAATTGTAACCCTCTGTAGAAACAATTTAACATTCAGGAAGTCCATACCGTAAGCTAGACGGGTTTCGGTTTAATAAAGGAGCGGCTATTTCTTTACAGCAATGGGAACATTTTTTTAAAGCGGAAATTCGCCACGCGGGAAACGCTTTCTTCTCTAATGGAAAAGTAACGTCTAGCAAACCGTCCGACACAGAGGTGCAAGCGTATATTCGTGGTACATCTACATTTAAAATTAGCTTAAAGTCTCCAAACGTCGAAAGTAATTTAGTCTTAGCAGACTGCACGTGCCCCGCCGCAAAAAAAGGAAACCTTTGTAAACATATCTGGGCAGCACTTTTAAAAACTGAAAAAGACCACATCGATTTTTTAGATGGAAAATCTGCAATCGAAAAAAGTCAGACCGCGAATGGCACCAACAAAACAAGTGCTGCGGTCAGGCCGGTCATCGAAGCGCAAGAATTATATAAGACCAAACAAGCTGATTATAAAAAGCTGCAATATCAAAAGCAAAAATTACGGGCGCAAGAATTTAAAAAAAATAAAAATGTGCATACGTCGCCAGCGCCCAACCAACCCCCGCGTGCTGTGCAAGACGCCATTTATTTTTTTGCCAACAATGGGTTTGAATTTTTACTGCCTTTAGATGCCCTGGTTATCGGTGTGGCAAAAAAGAAACTTTCACGTATTTTTCACCCGGATGCGGGTGGTACCCACGATGAAATTCAGATGCTAAATGCAAATTTTGATATACTTATTAGCTATATGAAAAAACAAAATGTCTGAAACCGTACAGCTAAAAAAGCCAGCTTTGCGTGGATATTTTCATCAAGAAGCCTTTTTCTTTTTTCTAGGTGCGGGGTGCCTGCTTCTAGCAAAAGCTAGTTCAGGTACTGCTTTTCTTGCAGCTGGCATTTATGTCTTGGGGCTACTTTTACTTTTTGGCATTAGTGCCGTATATCATCGGCCACACTGGCAACCAGCTAGGCGTAAATTGCTGAAACGTTTTGATCATTCCGCCTTTTTCGTAGTTATTGCAGGAACTTTTACGCCGATCTGTTTGCTAGCGCTAGCAGAACAAACTGGCAATTAACTGCTAAGAATAATTTGGACCGCTGCATTTATTGGGGTGATGCAGTCCATTTTTTGGGTGAAAGCACCTAAATTTGTTACCGCTATTTTTTATGTTATTATGGGTTGGTTAGCAGTTCCCTATTTTGCAGAATTAAAAATAGCGCTTGGGATGGATCAATTCTATCTCATCGTGGGTGCGGGCTTACACTTTTTAGTCATATACAGGCTAATTACTTAATCGCAGATGAAAGCTTGCACGTCTTAACCCACGTGCCGATCAGTTTTAGCGTCGCGGTCGACGGAATTATTCCCTGAAATGTACCAGCAGCTTCGCCAAAAAGTTCGTAACTTTTCTCGGTAAACGTTCCTTTTAAGATTCCTTCAGCTTCAATTTCAGAGCGGCTGCACGAAATATTAGCCTCTAGGTTTTTTCCCTTAACCTTCCAATTTTTAAGTTCGCAGTCATTACGTTTTAATTCCTTAGCCACTGTTGTTTTGGCATCCTTGGCTTCAGCAGCAGTAATACACTCTTCATCATCTGTGGTTGGTAGCGATATACCATTTAATTTAAAATCAGTTTTAACCTTCCACATGCCAGGTGTCAGTTGTTGTGCAAGCGGTGCTGAACCCGAACTTAAAGTAATGCATGCAGCCAGTAAATTCATAATAAAAGTCTTCATTAGGAAACTCTAGCAGAAGCTAGAAACCAAAAGTATAAAATATTGGTTAGGTTTAATGTTTGCGCTTGCGAAATAACAGAAAACGCGAAATTATTTAGCTAACTTGAAGAAGATTTATTAATCAAAGAATGCAATAGAATTGATTCAACACGTGCTGTTCAGCTGGACCTAGGCTTTAACGCAGGATACGAACGATATTGCACCTATGAAAGTTATGGGAATTATGGTCGCCGCAGGCGTTTTAGTTTATTTTATCTGAGAAATTTTTTGATACAACATAAGCCCTATCCAGGCGTCGGTCGCAGCGTACAACTGTTGAGCGTCGGTTAGTTCGGCCGCCTGCCAGTTTGTCATTTTTGCACCCTTAGAAATTGTCGCATGTAGAACTTCTTCGGTCATTCCCTTTAGGCCAAAATGATTCACTCCCTTTTTCTTAGCTAAATCCTGTAGCTCAGTAAAATTCTTCGGTTGAAACGGAAATGCTTTTTGCAAAAGTTTCAGATCATCACGAATGGCGACACCAACTTTAAGGATTTGTTCATTTTCGAAAATAGTTTTAAGCACCGTAAATTCTGTGATGAAATGCAGACGAATCAGATAGGCATCCGTTGCTGTAGCTAATTGTAAAAGTGCGACCGGATACACTTCACCTTTTTTGAAACTAGGCTTTGTTTCCGTATCAAAGCCTAGCTCTTTTGCAGCTGCCAGCGCGCCTGCAGCTGTTTGCAATTCCTGATCTGTACTGATCAGATGAACTTTTCCTTTAAACGACAGGCGGACTAATTGCTGTTTTATGGGCGCTTCGGTCATGATCTCACCATCCCTGCTTATCATGTACGCGAAACTTTATTATTTCAAGTTCCTGATTTTTCATCATCATCATCATCATCAAATAATCCTCTGAACTTTGGCGAATCGCTAAGATTTTTTAAATCTTTCGAAGAAGCTGTAGTAGTTACCTCGGCTAAAAATTCACCAATAGCTTTTTCATCAAAACTACTAAGAACCGTTAAGCCGTTTTTTTTAAGTAAGG
>JANPNP010000417.1:0-2416 GCA_031427535.1 Bdellovibrionales bacterium
GGATGGGATGGAATCCTAGGACTAATTCCTGGCGTGGGCGATTTAATTACCGCTTCGTTTTCATTTTATATCGTTTTCAAAGCTGCTTTGCTGGGTTGCTCATTTTCGGTCGTGCTACGAATGCTACTGAATATTTTGATCGATAACCTTATTGATATAATCCCAATTATTGGTGCCCTTTTTGATTTTGGCTGGAAGTCTAATTTAAAGAATGTTGAACTTTTAGAAAATTATTTTTTAAACCCGGCGCGCACGCGAACTGTTTCAAAACTTGTTGTCATTTCCTTTGTTCTGTTTTCGTTTATCGTCGTTATATGCGTGGTCATTTTGACCGGATATTTGTTTGTCTGGCTTTTTCAATCGATGCAAAACAAATGGTAACTAGCAGCACTTTCCAAACTGTGGCGTCATTCGAACGTCACACCTGCGATATTCTAGTTAGAACTAAGCAACCGCCATATCTGGTTTCATTATTTTCAAAACAATTATAAATTGGGTGTTTTTTGAATTAATATTGCAAGAAAGTGATCCGCCATGATTACGTAAAATTGCATCAGAGACCGACAATCCCAACCCAGTTCCACTTCCTGGCTGCTTTGTGGTGTAAAACGGATCGGTCAATTGAATTGCATCTTTTTTAGTAATGCCAGTGCCTGAGTCAGTTATTTTAATAATTATATTTTTGTCACGTTTTTCGAATGCTATTGAAATCCATTTCTTTTCTAAGTTCTTTACTGCATCTACAGCATTAGATAATAGGTGCACGAAAACTTCGATAATTTCAGCTCTGTTGCAGTCGACTAATAATTCTGGAATAATTTCTAAATTTAAATCAATTGAATTGTCTAACATTCTTTGCGACCAGACCTCAATTGCCGGCAGTATAAGTTCTTCCAACTTATAAGCCTTGTTTTCATCAACTACTGATTGCTCTAAAATTTGCAGCCCCTTTATTGTATTTGCAATTCGTATCACCATCTTTTCAATATCAAATAATTTATTTGATAAATCAGGATTACATATTTTCGAATCTTCAATTATCATTCTTGCGATTTCACTTTTTCCTTTGATAATTGCTAGCGGATTGTTTATCTCGTGCGCCACTCCTGTGGCAATGCGGGCTATAGCGTCTTTTCTGGAAATCTCATGTATCCTGTTTTTTTGCATTTCATTTTGTTCAAGATACTTAATGTATTTTACTAAACCCCAAATAAGACTAACGACGAAGGCAGCAACAACAAAGAGTGCGGTTAAAAGACTTAAGTACCACTGCGAAAGAAAATCTTCCTCAGCAAGGCCCGTTGCAACAAGATAATTGAAATCCCTATTTAACCTGAAAGCGAACGTTTTTTTCTTTTTATCAACAAAGGAATTCTGGGACCACTCGCCGCTAGTTAGTTGTGATTGAATCAACCTATTTGTCTCGCTTTCAAAGATAATCTTTTGTCCTAAATTAGCCGTATTCATCGGATGTCTGTATAAAAGAATTCCGTCATCTATTGAAATAAGGGATATGTTTCCTGACTTTCCAACGTCTACTTCCGAGATAAGCGAATGAAAATAATTTAAATCAATGACTGCATAAACGATGCCGCGAAAAGAATTGTCACTGGTCGGTACCCGGCGACTTAGCGTAATTACCATTTTGCCATCGAATTTACTTTTAATTGGCTTTGAAATATGCAGCTTAGAGTTTTGATTAACTTTATGATACTGAAAGTATTCCCGATCATCTATACTTACATTTGTTGGAACATTCCTGTCGGTATTTACCAAGACGTTTCCATTTTCATCGGCAAAGCGAAAGGCATGTACCTCGGGCAAACTAGCTTGATAAAAATCAAGAATTTTAAGCGTTTCTACGATATTAGGCTTACGTTGAACTAAATACGAATTTGAAAATTTTGAAATTGATCGAAGCGATAGGTCAACCTTACTGAAGACAGTTCTAATATTTTGGTCCAGCACAGTTGAATTGTTCTTTGCACTTACTTTCGAATGCGCGATTTCACTTACACGAGAATAATGCAGTAGAAATGCTCGAGCACCAATGATAAAGGTGATAACAATAATGGTCATCAGGACCAGAACTTTATACTTAAGCGCGTAACGAACAATAGATTGTGATCTTCCACCCATAATGCTTTTTCGGCTCAATCCAACTATAAACTAAGATTATTCTTAACATTAACTGTCTCAATTTGGCGCACGACTCAAGATGGTCCGCCAAAATTCCGATATCTTAAAAATGAGAAAATGGAAATTATGAAATCAAATGAAATTCGCATCCTTGCAGTAGATGACGAATTAGGTATGCTTGACCTGATTCGAGTTCTATTTAAAAAATTCAATTTCTCAATCGAAACAGCGCATAGCGGAAACCAAGCTTTGGAACTGCTAGATAAACAAGAGTTTG
>JANPNP010000418.1:0-1891 GCA_031427535.1 Bdellovibrionales bacterium
GGAACCTTTAGACGAAAAAAAACGATTCAAAATGGTGGCTCGCGATGGATTCGAACCATCGACCCTTTCATTAAAAGTGAAATGCTCTACCAGCTGAGCTAGCGAACCATTTGAATCGAATCGACAATTTCTATTAAGATAGGGGACCAGTCAAACGCTTTTTTCTCTGTGCTCAATCTTTAAACACGGGTTTGATCCACAATGTTTGCTCTCTGTCGGGACCGACGGAAACTACGTCTATGGGACAGCCAGAATGTTTTGCTACGAAGTGAATATAATCCGTCGCTTTCACTGGTAAATCCTTAATATTTTTTATTTGTGTGATGTCTTCTTTCCATCCTGGCAGATATTCAATCACGGGTTCAACTTTACTGACTAAATCAGTTGCTGTCGGAAAATCGTGAATGATTTCACCGTTCAATTTGTAGGCTGTGCACACGCCAATTTCTTCGTGGCCTGATAACACATCAATTTTCATCATCGCTAAGCTGTTAATCCCGTTTAAACGGATCGCGTGCTTTAGCGCGACCATATCAAGCCAACCACATCTGCGCGCGCGTCCTGTGGTGGATCCGAATTCGTGACCTTCTTTTTGAAGCTTTGCACCGATGTCGTTGTTTAATTCTGTCGGAAAGGGTCCGCTGCCAACGCGCGTGCAGTAGGCTTTAAACACGCCAACAATTTTTTGCAAGTGATGTGGACCAATCCCTACGCTTGTGGCCGCAGAGCCCGATAATGTCGACGAGCTTGTCACAAACGGGTAGGTGCCATGCTGAATATCTAACAAAGTTCCTTGCGCACCTTCAAATAGAACACGCCGCCCTGCTTTTAATTTGTTCGAAACGATAAGTCCCACGTCAGTTGCGCGGTAGTGTTTTAATTCTTCAACCACGGTCTGAATTTGCTCGAAAATATCTTTCGCACTAATTTCCGGGGCATCATACATTTTTGTTAATAAAACATTTTTTTCTTTTAAGACAAATTCAAGTTTTGCCATTAAGTTTTTGGTGTCAAACAAGTCACTCATGACTAAAGCTCTGCGCGATGCGCGGTCTTCGTATGCGGGACCAATGCCTTTTCCAGTGGTTCCAATTTTTCCTTCAAGCAAACTTTTTTCGCGCGCTTGATCAAGTGCCTTGTGATACGGAAGCAGCACGGTGGCGCTATCTGAAATCAATAGCTGTGTATTAGAAATAGAAAAACCAGTTTCTTTTAATTTTTTAATCTCTTGTACCAAGCCAAAAATATCAATCACCACGCCAGAGGCAATAATACACATTTTGTCCGGGTGTAAAATTCCCGAGGGAATTAAATGCAGCACTGTCTTTTTACCATTAACAACTAAAGTGTGTCCGGCATTTGAGCCGCCTTGAAAACGCACAATTAGATCTGAATTTGTCGCAAATACATCAACTAACTTCCCTTTACCTTCGTCACCCCATTGGGCGCCGATAATTACGACTGCAGACATTCTAATTTCCTTCCTGAAACGAAAGTGATCCCCATTGATTAACAAGTGGTAGTTCATTTTCGGTTTGTTTTTTCATAAAATAATTTTCAATTTGTGCAGCGCCTTGCAGTGATGCTTTGTAAAAAGCTTCTTCGGTGTACGCACCTATGTGCGGGGTCATAATCACATTCGGAAGTTTTAGTAATTTTGAGGTTCTATCTAAGGGCTCTTTTTCAAAAACATCTAAGCCTACAGCTTTAATTTTTTTATCACGAACAGCTTCAGCTAAATCATCTTCGTGAATAACTGAACCCCTTGACGTGTTTATGATGATCGCTGTGGGGCTAAGCATATCTAACTGAATACGGTTCAGCATGTGCTTTGTTTCTTTTGTGCTAGGCACGTGAAAGGTAATTACGTCAGCCTGTTTTAATAGTTCAT
>JANPNP010000419.1:0-4945 GCA_031427535.1 Bdellovibrionales bacterium
TAACTGATCCCTTATAAGGTCCCAGACCAACTTACTCCGACCTCTAAAGGCTCGATTTATTTAGACTTTTTTCTTTCGGACGGTACTTCTGATTGTACACAATCAGAAGTCAACCAACGAACCACATAACTTATTGAAATGCCTTATTCTATTGAGGCGGTATGTGCCACTTAGGACCTTGAAAGGGATCAGTTTCTATTCGTCTCATGTCTTTCATCCACTGAAGTCTCGCTTGGCCATTACCTCGAACACGCGATCCAAAACAACAAGCGATTGTGCAGCTACCGTTTGACCTTCTTTGAGCTGATCTCATTTTTTTCCAGAAGCCGTCGCTGTAGTCAAAAACGACCGTGGCGCTCCAGTCCCTGGGTAGTGCTGACAAAGCTGCGGCAACCATTCTCTGACCATTACCCTTTTTAAATGATGTTATTTCAGCAAACTCCAACAGTCGATTTTTAAAATCAAATTCAATCCAAATGCCAATAGCTTTTGGATGTTCTGGTTTCGTAATAATCGATTTATGAATACCGACCATCAAATTGGACGCCATTATGGCTTCAGGTTTAACTTTAATAAAGCGAATGCTTTCAATTTTTGACATATTAAAGACTATTGTTTTTTGAAGTGGGCTCAGATTTCGAAGACCACCAGAAAGCAAAATAATCTTGCCATTACAATTTTCTTTAATCCAGTTCGCAGTCAGTTGATTCATAAAAAGTTATTTCAATTTAACCACTTCAGCCGAGGGCTTTTCTTTGATCCACTCTGCCGGCATGCCAGCCATCTTCTTGGGATCATTGGGTTCGACGACTTTGACTCTGATGATGACTTCATTTTTAATGTTTGCATAAACTTCAAGAATCATAGGCCAATGTTGATCACCAAACAATTTATCTTTTCGGTCGGTCCACATTTCCATATTGGCTTTGAACGCAGCCCTCAATTGTATCGGTACATTTTTAATTTGGTCCTGCAATAATTTTGGAAGTTGCCCTTGTTTTCGACTGGAATTTTTATCTAAATTGATCGCATTCCAAACAGTCTCGGGCACCATCAACAAACGCTGTAATTCAGGGGCCGCAGTATCTTTCGGCACTTCGTTATAAAGTGGCGCAACATATTGTAAAAATATTTCAGATGCTTTCAATTTAATCCCCCTTCAATAAGTTTCGCACGAGAAACTTATTTATCTCAAAACGACACGTTGCTTAAAAATATAAAACTTAGGCGTCACCACTTCGACTGACGGCTGCTGCTTCTTCGTCTGTTGGAAACAAATCAAGAAAGTCATCGTTGTAATAAGGAGCATTTTTATTACGTTCTCGTTCAATTGTTTTTTGCATGAAATAAAGGTCGCTATACCAACTCTTCATTCCGTTGTGCCAGCATTTCCAAACATCTGACTCAACATAACCTTTTTTGTACCAGTAGTACTCTTCTGAACATAAATTTATATAGTCAAATGCCACGCCGACAAGTTCTGATTTGGCAGCAGGCTCTTCAAATAACTCCTCCCAGTAATCATCTAACGATTTGCTATTGCCTTGTTCAGACTCAATAGTGGTCTCAAATTCTAAATGTCTCAATTTTTCTAGCCGGTCATTTAAATCGTCATATTTTTTATTGTATTCCGAAAACAGCTGCCTCTGAAATACAGCCTTATCAAGGCTTGCCTTACTAAAATAATAAGCTGCTGCAACTAAAGCGGCGATCAACGCTGCACAAATTGTCTGATAGTCTTTAATTAGCTCCATTAAACTAATTCCAAATGACAGACTTTATAGAGCGGCTCTATACTTCCAGTATCTGCTCGATAGACATGTAAAATTCTTACGCTCAACTTATGTTGTAAACCCAGAGCATTCTGCAATCTCCTCTATCATCGCGCATTTGCAGACGAACCCATTAGCAAGTTACTAGTCGATGGCTGTGCAGAAAGCGCAAGTTGAGTCAGAATGGATGACAGTTCAATGTCTTCGACTTTTCCAAAGGCATTGAGCACTAGTTTTCCATCTTGATCAAAAATAAGCCAAGTCGGTGTGCCCTGCATTTTAAAGTGATTCATAGTAAGTGGGATTCGATCAGAGCTAGAGGCCTTGTCAATTCCAACCGGAAATCCAACCCTGAACTCATGAAGGAAGGCCTTCAAGGAAACTTCCTTCATAGCCTCATGATGTTCAAAAACGGTATGCAGGCCCAGAATTACGACTTGCTCAGCATTATAGACTGCATGAAGACGCTGTGCCTGAGGAATTCCATGCAAAATACAACCAGGACAAAGCATCTGAAAAGCATGTATCGCAACTACTTTTCCATTGAGTGACTCTTCATTGAAGCCCGCTTCAGCGTTCAACCATTTTTCAACAAACAGTTTCAAGTCACTCATTTATGTTTCACCCTGTTGTGGCAAATACACGGCCTACTGCTTTGTAGACTCAACAATATCTTTTTGAGTTGATGCCGCAATCGCCATAAGCTCGTCTTTCTCAGCTTTTGGAACTTTAAACTTATCTAGCGTGGCCGCCAGATCACCAGCAATTGCAGTGAATTCGTCTGCGGTAATTTTCATTCTCACGTGCGCAGTCTTCATATCGCGACCCTTATACTCACTAGGACCACCTGTGACTTGGACAATAAATGCGGTGACTTGTTTTTTTAAGTGAACAACATCAATCGCTTTATATTTTCCATCGCGGAAAAAATTGACCTTAGGATTAGTCGCTGTCGTATTCACAAATGAATCTACAACCGCAGTAATTGCAGGTTGACCACCCAGTCGATCAAACAATGACTTCTTCTGAGCGGGTGAAGTAACCTTGCCTTTTTTTGACTCAGCAAATGCACTTTGAATATTGCCGCTTATTAAAAACAAAGCGACAAATCCTGCCAAAAATATCTTAATCATAGAAACCTCCGAGTTTAGTTTAAGCTCCGACTATAAGCTTACAATTTTGTATATTCAAGAGCCGGCGTGACATCGACGGGGTGGCGCGCTAAATCTAGCTTTCATTTTGCAACTGAAAAACTAGGTCTGAGTGGGGATCATTTTTCGACACACCTTTGGTCTTTACATTCATGGCCAAAAGCGCAGAGGCGCTGTACTTACAATAATTGTTACAGGCACCTGTATGAGTAAGGTGAGCAAAATGATTGTTGATGACATAAATGCTGCTCTCTTATCTCTTAAATTCTGGCCAATAGGCTTTTGCAAAGTGATCGACATAGGTTAAATTTGGATATTTATAGAGAACGCCTTCAAACTGACCGACCACTCCTCGTGGATCAACTTGTACTAAAAAAGAATACAGTATGATGTCAATGGTACTGATTTCAATTTTAATTCTTGTAGAATAACTTTGATGGTCGAATTCAATGGGACTCTTCGTTCTTTTTTTCCTTTAAGCCGCTTCAGCTTCTCACCTCGCGGCACGTCCATCTAGGCAAATTCCTACTTCTCAGCTGCCTTTTTCAAATCCTTCGCAAAATCCTCAAAAGACAGATCAAACGATGGAATCATCTTGGCAAACAAAGGAAATATAGGGCCACCAATCTTTTCCGTCATCGTAAAGGTTGTGGTGCCCCTAGATTCACTAAGGGAATAAACTCGTAAACCCATTGCGTCTCCCCAAGATAATCTTTTGTTTGGTTCAAACTCTTTTACTTTGAGTTTAAAAACACGCTTGGGATCTAGTTTGGATTTCAATTTGATGGTCTCACGTGGTGAAATATTGCCTTCAATTGATACCACGGTTGAATTCCATTTTGGATATTGCGATGCATCCGTTAGCAACGACCAAATAGTTTTTGGCGGTGCCTTAATTGAGATACTCACAGATGTTTCCCGACTAAATAATTTCTTTATCGTTGTTGCTTTGCCATCGCTCATATTTTTCTCCGTAAAAATAGTTTAGGGCTTGAACATGAATTCTTCGCGAACAATCTTCCCATTCTGAACGTAATAGACTCCAACTTCTTCCAATACGATTCTCTTGCCTGATTGCTTTTGGGTAACGTCAATGAAACTACTGAACCAAGAACATGACCCTCATAAAGGCGAAAGCTAAATATAAGACACCTTCTTTAAAAGCGTAGGCAACTTACTTAAATTTAAAATCTGAATCTCAATAATTTGACCTCACCTTGTCTTCACAGAAAACAAACCCGTCTTTTTCATATGATTTGTGCTCAATTCCTTTTGCAATTTTAATAGCTGCAAAATCATTTGCTTTATCAATAAAAACTTTAGGAAGGGACATTGTCTTTGTATCTGACTTAATACGTTTTTTAATTGGCTTCACTACCAAACCCATTTGTTTTGAATGTCATTATAAACTTCTGAATAAACGCCAACACAAGTTGTTCCTGTCGAGTTTAAGTGCGCCTTAAAAACTGCACCTCTGGCCCAAGCGATTAAAAATGAGCCGAAATGAAGTCTTTGGCTGCCTTTTATCTTAATTTTAATATCTCTTAAATCAGGTCTGCTTGAAGCTGAATTTCCTTGAATCCCATGAATTTCATAAACCGGAAGAGGAATAAGATTTAGAATAGTGATGATAGTTTTAAATATGGCTACGAATGGAAGCTTTACTAAATTCACAATCAGACTAAAAAAATGCTCCAACAGTGCCCCCCCTAAAAACTTAACTCATCTTAGATAATTCCAAGTTTCTCATGCTAAACTCAAAAAATACGCTTCATAAATTTCCAACAAATCATCCTAAGCGTTTGATTCCTCGTGGAACCACGGCACCGCGAACAAAAACTAAGACGCCTTCTTTAATAGCGCCGGCAACTTACTTAAATTCAAAACTTGTATTTCGATTATTCTACCTGCTTTATCTTCACAAAAAATAAAGCCATCTTGTTCATATGATTTATGCTCAATTCCTTTTGCAATCTTAATAGCTGCAAAATCATTTTCTTTGTCTATGAACACTTTAGGAAA
>JANPNP010000420.1:0-1729 GCA_031427535.1 Bdellovibrionales bacterium
GGGATCGGCATGTATGCATTGCCTTCTGAGTCGTAACGGTAGACCGGCTGCTGCACGGAAACATCTTTTTCTGCCATTAGCCTTAGGTAAACTATCGCGCGAACACACGCAAGCTCGATGCACTGATCTGGTGTTTTCCAACCGAGTGCCTTGGTTGCACGCAAACTATTCCAGCGGCCGTTGTATCCGCGCATATCACGTTCAATATTTTCAAAACTTTTAGCAGGCATTCCTGCGTAAAATTCTCTGTCATCTTGTTTATGCGTATTTTCCACTTTGCCATTGAGTTCTTTTTGTCCAATAGGTATTAACCGGTGGATAATTTCTTTCGCCTTACACCAAAGATCTAAGGGGTGCTGACCAGATGGCTCCGTTCGTCCATTACGATATTTGTCTGTAAACTCTTGGCCATTATCAGTCTGTATTTCTAAAATTGGAAAAGGACAGTTTTCTTCTATACCTTTTAAAAATAATAAAATATTTGCATGCGTCATGTTTTTATAAATTCTTATAAACCGCCACGTCGTGCAGTGATCCACAATATTAAACTCATAAAACTGCTGACCATTAATTCTGTACGGAACATACTTGATGTCCATTTGCATATAGCCTGGAAACGGCCTGCGGTAACGGCGATGATGTCGCTTAGTTAACTTTTTATGGTAATCTACACTGATCAGCTTTAATCGTTTGAGCACATTGTAAACTGTCATCGGTGCACAAATAATTTTAAATAACCGCTTAAGGTCAAAACTAATTCGCTCCGCTCCATGCGAAGGTTCGGCTTTTCGTAAACCTAAAATTCTGCGCTCAATACGCTTTGATGTTTGATTCGGGGAACGCTTTGGCTTTCTAGACTTTGCACGTAAGCATTCTAGGGTTTTAAATTTCTGTAAAAGATTTCCCCAGTGGTAAAACTGATCCGTGGAAACACCACGATTTTCACAAACTTGTTTAACTGATTTTGTTGAACTGCAGACAGCTTTGATTAAATAAAGATGACGCTTGATCTCTTTATCTTGGTTGGCATTTGATTCTTTAGAAAGCATGGGTAATATCAATATAAGTTCATTTTTAAGCGCAGACATCTATTTCTTCCTTCTACTTTGGGTTTATCGCAATAAGATCAAAGCATTAGCTAGTTTTAGATGTCTGTCTTTTCTTACCGAACTGGACCAACAAAACTAATGCCATAGCAATTACCGCAATAACTCCAAGTACTTGAATAAAATCTGCCGCTGATGTCCCGAAGTTCTCTACACTGTCGAACTTTTTGACGGTGACCGTCAGCGACCCATTGTAAGATGTTTAATCGCCCCTTTACGCTCCACTCAATTTAAACCTACTTTAATTTTGGAACACTTCTCGCTAGCTAATTTTCACGAAGGATCGTTCTAATCTGAATAATGGGAAATCAATCCCACAGACCAATGAATAATCCACTTCTTTAAAGGAGAAAAAAATGAAAAAAGTTATTTTAATGGCTTTGGTTACAGTTGCTTCTACTTTCGCATTTGCAGCGGTGCCAACTGCGGTAAAAATGAACTGCGTCGTTTCAGAAGTTGAATTTACTGATGTAGATGGCGAACTTGGAGCCAAACCAGGTGCACGTCAAGACCTGAATATAATCTTTGAATACGGCGCTGGTACAAAAGAAGTTACTAAGGATATTTCTGTAGGTTTAAGCGAAAACGAAGGCGATCGTGCGGCGTTTGATATTCGACTTTAT
>JANPNP010000421.1:0-3042 GCA_031427535.1 Bdellovibrionales bacterium
CATAAAAACAATGATATTAGCATTCAAAGCAAATGCTTTGTTACGTAAATCAATGCGCGTATTCAAAGTCATTTCAACTTCTTTACCTGCAGTCACTACTGTGTCTTCGTTTTCTTGAACACTAGACACTTCACCCATGTACAGACAGCTTTTCGGTTCGGTTTCAAAAACACGAAGCCTTTCTGCACCTGGGGTAACTGTCTTTGACGTGCACGACAACGTCGTAAACGCCAAAGTAAGACCTAAACAATACAATATTTTATTCCTCATCAGGTTCGTTGTCTTTCATGGGTTCTAAAACTTCGTCCGTTTTTAGTGGATTTAGTTTTAGGAATTCTTTTACTTTTGTTGGATCCGGAGCGATCAGCGTAAATAAATTTTTACCCTCAGTTTTGGGCGGAGATTCTACCAAAGAAATATCTTTAATATATTCTATCGCTTTACGAATAACTGCAACACCGGCTTCTTGATGCGCCATTTCGCGTCCCATAAAACGAAGATTAATTTTTACTTTATCGCCGTCTAAAATAAATCGGCGGGCGTGCTTCATCTTAGTTTCAAAATCATGAATGTCAGTGCGTGGACGCATTTGGATTTCTTTGATCGTCACGATCACTTGGTTTTTTCGTGAAGCTGCTGCTTTTTTCTTTTCTTCGTATTTGTATTTTCCATAATCCATAATTTTGCACGTAGGCGGGGTCGCGTTTGGTGCAATTTCAATTAAATCTAATCCTTTGTCTTCGGCCATGCGAAGGGCTTCAGGCACTGTCATCACACCGGCCATGGTTCCATTTTCATCAATCAAGCGAATTTGCTGCGCTCTGATTTCGCGGTTGACGCGCAGACCATCTTTTTCGCGCTTTTTATCGCGATCAAATTTTCCTGGGGGGCGTGGTGGACGTGGTACTATCGTATTAATGGCTAACCTCCGTAGTTAGTTTTCGAGTTGTTATGGTTTCTTTAACTATTTTTAATGCTGTTTCAAAGGGAATGCCGTTATGAATTGTTCCATCACGTAAACGAATAGAAACTGTTTTTTCTTCAGCTTCTTTATCGCCAATGATGAACATAAACGGAACTTTTCGTAATTGTGCTTCACGAATTTTAAAATTTAATTTTTCATTTCGGCGATCAAATTCAACCCGCACCGCTGATGATTTTAAATTTTTCTGCATCATTTCACAGAACTCGTTCACACGATCAGTCACATTTAAAATCATCACTTGAGTTGGCATAAGCCACGCGGGCATGTTCCCTGCGGTGTGCTCTAGGTAAACGCTGATAAATCGTTCTAATGATCCTAACACCGCACGATGAAGCATCACAGGACGATGCTCTTTGTTGTCTTCGCCTGTGTATTTTAAATCAAAGGCTTCTGGTAAATTGAAGTCGACTTGAATGGTGCCCGTTTGCCATGATCTACCGATGGCATCCACAAAATGCATTTCAAGTTTTGGTCCATAAAAAGCGCCTTCGCCTGGTAAAAACTGAAATGGAATTTTTAAATCATTTAATGCGTCGGCCAAAGCTTTTTCGGACTGATCCCACACGTCGTCAGAACCCATGCGGTTTTCTGGGCGCGTTGCTAACTGAATATTGTAGTTGGGCATTCCTAGAGTTCCGTAAATTGTATTTAATAAATCAATGAAACGAATGATCTCGGCCTTGATCTGATCCATCGTGCAAAAAATGTGTGCGTCGTCCTGACAAAAAGTGCGCACGCGGGATAAACCGTGAAGTGAGCCCGATTTTTCATAGCGGTGTAAGCGGCCAAAATCTGCCATGCGAAGCGGAAGTTCTCGGTAGGAATGCTTTTCTGAACCAAATAATAAACAGTGCGACGGACAGTTCATTGGCTTTAATGCATTTTCTCGTTCGTCTTGTTTGGTGAAGTACATATTATCTTTGTAGTTCTTGTAATGCCCCGAGGTATGAAACAACTGCACATCAAAAACTTGCGGCGTGATTACTTCTTCGTAGTTGTGTTCATGATAAAGTTCGCGAATGTACTTAGTTAGTTCGTTGTAAATGACTGTTCCCCGGCCCGTGAAAAAAGGCGACGCCGGAGCTAATTCATGAAACATGAATAAACCTAATTCTTTTCCAAGCTTTCGGTGGTCACGCTTTTTTGCTTCTTCTAACTGGACCATGTACGCGTCTAAATCTTTTTTATCCTGAAAGGCTGTAGCGTAAATTCGTTGAAGCATTGGGTTTTTTTCATCACCGCGCCAGTAAGCGCCTGCGACCGACATCAGTTTTACGGCCTTAAGCTGACCCGTGCTTTGTACATGGGGACCACGGCACAAATCAAACCAATCGCCTTGATGGTAAATTCCTACAACGGTTTCACCCTTAGTGGCTAAATCTTCGATTAGCTCGACTTTGAAGCGCTCACCCATGGTTTTGAAAGTTTGAATAGCTTTTTCGATCGGCCAGTTTTCACGAACTAATGGCAAATCTTTTTTTACGATTTCATCCATCTTCTTTTCTATTTTTTCAAAATGCTCTTCGGTAAAATGAAATGGCGAATCGAAGTCGTAAAAGAAACCACTATCGATAACTGGACCAATAGTTACTTTAACCTCGGGCCAAATTTGCTGCACCGCTTGCGCCATTAAGTGCGCAGCTGAATGGCGAATAACTTCAACGGCTTGCACCGATTTTGTGGTGACTAGCTCTAACTGTGTGCCATCTTTTAAAGGCTGGCGAAAATCAATCACGGCTGCTTGGCCGTTTATTTTTGCGCCTAATGTATCTTTGGCCAAACGTGGACCGATGCTTGCGGCAACTTCAAGTGCTGTGGGTTCGTGATCGAATGTACGTACCGATTTATCCGGTAATATTATATTAATTTGTGACATAGTTTTTTAAAAGGTCATGATTAAAATGCTACGGTCGTAGCATTGGTGAAAGATAAAATTGAGGTCAAAGTCGAATGTAGACTTGTGAAACTTAAGTGCATCTTCTTAATGTACTGAAGTTCGCTACGGGAAGCCAGAAAAATGTTTTAAAGCTATCCTGTTAAAGAGCTAAAAATTGCCT
>JANPNP010000422.1:0-3482 GCA_031427535.1 Bdellovibrionales bacterium
CCGTTGATCGAAAACTCAACCAACGATATCTACACATGTATTCGTAAAGGTTTAGAAAAAGCCGGTAAATTTGGTAAAGACAGCGATAACGACGGCGAAATCGAAGTTGGCGAAGACGAAGTTCAAGATTAATTTTGAACGAATACCGAAAGTGTTAAAGTTGAAAATACTGTAATAGAATAGTTCAAGGAGGTAGTCATGAAACCAAACATTCAAAATTATCATGACTACCTTGAATTTTTAAAAGACTGGACAGAATATCTTAAGGGCCAAGAAAGCGGGTTCAGTTTACGGAAAATAGCTAAAGAGGCAGGGATTGCTTCGGGTTATCTTCCGATGTGTTTTAGCCGCAAACGCAATTTATCTTTAAAATTCTACGAGAAAATAAAACCCTTCTTAAAATTGTCATTAAAAGAAAAACGATTTCTTGATCTGTTGCGGATCATCGCCGAATCAGAAGTTCCAAAGGAACGTGTTCAAGCCTTAACTGACCTACAAAAATTAAATGACTACCAAGAAAATCATCATTCAGAGCTAGAAGCTCATCAGTATTTAAGTCGCTGGTACTATGTGGCAATTCGTGAACTGGTTAATTTACCAGAATTCAAAAACGAACCAGCTTGGATACAAGAACGCCTTCGCGGTCGGGTTTCACAAAAGGAAATAGCGGAAGGCATACAGTTTTTAATTAAATACGGATTTATTATAAAAACTTCGTCAGGAAAATTCAAAGTTGCAGAAAAGCAGCTAAGTTGTCATGAAGGCGTATACAAAATTTCACTGGGTGAGTTTCACCGACAGATGTTAGATATCGCAAAAAATTCGATAGATGACGTGTCACGTGAAGAGCGCATTTTGTTAGGCCACACGGTAGCACTTAGCAAAGACCAGTACGAAAAAGTTCAAGCTATATTACGAGAAGCTATAAACAAGATTGAAACTGTGGATAATACATCACAGCCAGAAACTGAAGTATATCAGATTGAGGTAGCTGCCTTTCCGTTAACAAAAAAATCTAGTTCCGGCAGCGGAAAAGTGGGAGAATAATTATATGAAAACTGTATTAACAATTTATGTGGCTTTATTCGTAGTATTACTATGTAGCTGTAAAAATGATGCCGGTGGCACGACTGCGGGAAATCCGTTAGTTAGTTTTTCAATGGCAGGATCTTCGGCCCCTACAACAGTGGCTAAGAATAATTTGAAAGTTCCATTGTTTGGTGGTCTGCTTCATCAGGCTGTTGCACTTCCGCCGCCACTATTGAAAGATTCAACGAATGCGCCCATCAGCCTGAATGAAGCTTGGATTTCTGTAAAAAAAGTCGAATTTAAGTCAACTGAATTACCAGGTGCCGGCGAAGTTGACGGCGATAGCGTTAGCTTTGAAACTCCGACAGCAATTAATTTAATAGCGTCAACTGTACAGTCTTTTGGTCAAGCACGAGTTGGAGAGTCATTGCGACGAATAAAAATGCAACTGCACAACGTCGACGTGCCGCCATTTGGGTCACCCGCGGGTCTTTTTGGAAAAAGTTTTTACTGGCAAGGCACTGTCGCAGCCAGAAGTTTTACTTTTTCTTCGACTGAAGGCTATGAATATGAATTAGCAGGCCCAAACGGCGTCATTTTAGCCGAAAATTCCAATGTGCTGTTGAGTATCCAAATCGCAAATTTATTTAGAAAGATCGATATGACAAACGTGGGCAACGGGGCCGTCATAGACCAAAACACACGCGTTCCAGCAACAAACCCATGTCCGTTAATAAACGCGTCAGCAGCTGATATTTACACGTGCTTTAAAGACGGTTTAAAAACCGAGTCGAACCTAGGTAAGGACGAAGCCAACGACGGCGAATTAGCAGGCGATGCTACTGTAAAATAATCCACAATTAAATTTTGGTGGAACTTACTATCGACTTCATCTTAGCTTAGGTTTTTAGTACTGACGGCTTGTTTCTGTTAACTTTCATATTATTCTTTACTTCTAAATAATTTTTTCTTTCTACATAATCTTTTTTTAGCCCCTCTGTAAGTTGGCATCCTATAAGATGCCAACTTACAGAGGGGACCAAAAGTAAAAAAATTCCAACTCAACCCATTTGAAAATGCTGCTACAAATCTGTCGTTCGACCAGGCTTTGGTCGTGGGAAAAGTGAAATCCACGGGCCCAAAGGCCAGATTTGTCGTAAAGCATTTAGGTATTCTCATATTGATCCGATCAGTTGTACAAGAACGAGACAGCTCTTATGAATACAAGAGCACCCAGCGCGGTGAAGCTTAGGAATAGCTTCAACTTGGTGAAATGGATTTTACCAGGAATAAAAAAGCGCCTTCAAGGAGGAAGTATGGGAATGCGTATTAGTACTAACGTGAGCGCCTTAAATGCTCATCGCTTTTTAGGGTCTACAAAAACCGCTTTAGATAAATCGATGTCGCGGTTATCCTCAGGTGCGCGAATCAATAAAGCTGCTGACGATGCAGCTGGCTTGGCACTTTCAGAAAATTTCAAAGCGCAAATGCGTGGATTAAAACAAGCTTCAAGAAATGCTCAAGACGGAATTTCGATGATTCAAACTGCTGAAGGCAGTTTAGGTGAAATTGGAAATATCCTGATTAGACTGCGTGAATTAAGTGTGCAAGCGGCTTCTGATACGATCGGGGATCGTGAGCGTGCCTTAGTTGATATCGAATTCGGACAAATGCTTGAAGAGATTGACCGCATCGCAAGTTCTGCAGAATTTAATGGAACGCCTTTGCTTTCTGGAGTCGGCGAACTTTTAGAATTTCAGGTCGGAACTAAAAATTCTCCGGATTTAGATCGTCTTTCGTTTGATGCGTCTGCTGCCGATGCGGGAACTATCGCCTTAGGCGTGAATTTAACCGGAGCTTTCGATAAATTAACTGCTCAAGAATCTTTAGGCTCATTAGATAACGCGATTAATTTTGTAAGCGGAATGCGCGCCAACTTTGGTGCATTGCAAAGCCGTATGTCATCAACCGTAGATAATATTAATGTCAATTTGGAAAACATTGCTTCGGCGAATTCACGAATTCGTGACACAGATATCGCTGAAGAAAGTTCTGAAATGGCACGACAAAATATAATGCTGCAAGCTGGAACTTCGGTTCTGGCCCAGGCAAATCAGCAACCTGCACTGGCTTTAACTCTTTTAGGAAAAGGGTAGATGAAGACGTAAGAACTCTTCTTTAAGTGCAAGCGATGACAAGGCTGATATGAACGAACGGCTTCCTGCGATTGAAGGGCTACTACGAAAGTAATGGCCCGGCTTTAAACAAACTTTGTTTCGAAAAAATATGGCGTAACGGTGACCGATACCCCACATTTTTTTGTAGCGAAGATTAAAATTTAAGTTATTTAATTTGTCATGATGACAGGTTGAATATTTTATTAATCGTCAGAAAAGGATTTCTGACTTACCAAGGAAAGGACCATTCACGGATGAATAATATACACGGAGGAT
>JANPNP010000423.1:0-5948 GCA_031427535.1 Bdellovibrionales bacterium
CACGAAAGTAAAAGTGCTGCGCCTGTAAAAACGCGAAGTATGACGTCAGCGTGATTACCGTAACTTTCTAAGTACGTGTTGAAGCGTACAAACGGTTTCCACGATTCTAAGATTCGGTCTAAATAAACAACTAATGCTAAAGCGACAACACTTAGAACTAGCAAAAACCAAAACGATTGTGTGTTAAAATTAGTAAATGAAATTATCGTGGGATCACTACTACGGCTAAACCACTTAACATGGGCATTTGAAATTTGCGGCAGAAAAAATAGGGTAGTGGTTGCAAAAATAGTTTTCATGGCCCAGTTTGCGCTTTTGATGTGCTAATAACAACGAATAGTTAATTAAGATTGTTTAACTAAATCTCTTCGTCGGGATCTAAAAAGCGCCAGCGGCCTTCAGGAAGTTTACCTAGCATCAGTTTTCCGACACGCACGCGCTTAAGCCCCGTTACACGAAGGCCTACTAATTCACACATGCGTCTGATCTGGCGTTTTTTACCTTGTTTTAGAATAAAACGCAGTTGATCTTCGTTAATCCAGTCAACTTTTGCAGGCTTTAGTTTTTCACCGTCTAATTCTAAACCAAAGTTTAATAATTCAAGTTGTTCTTTTGATAAAAAACCTTCAACACGCACCATGTATTCTTTTTCGACCTGCGAATTTTCACCGATCAGCTTTTTTGCTAATCGGCCGTCTTGGGTAAGAATAAGTAATCCTTGGGAATCAATATCAAGTCTTCCGACTACGGCCAAGTTTTTCATGTCGCCATGTTGAAGCGTGCGCTTTTGATTACTAAATTGGGTGCTGTCTTTAACTAAGCGGATCGCGGGTTCATAACCAGGTTCGGGCTGGCTAGAAACGTAACCTATGGGTTTATTAATTAAAATGGTAACCAAGTTATTCTGTTGTTTTAGTGCTGGCGAATCTAAGGTTATCTTTACGTCACTGGCTACTTTAAATCCTAGTTCTTGCACGCGTTCACCATTTACAAATACTAAACCTTGTGAAATATAATCATCAGCTTCCCGGCGTGAGCAAATTCCGCGTTCTGACATTAGCTTTGATAATCGCATTGTTTCTGGTGGCGGTTTAGTCTGTGACATAATATTTTTCGCTCCAAAGGGCTTTGGTTTCAAAAAGTTTTATAAAGATAAGTTGGTTTTTAATTTTAAGAGCAGAAATCTTTTTTTCGAAATAAAGTAGAATGTTTTCAGTTGTGGGAATGGTTTTTTTAAATTCAGGTACATCAAAGTTTAAGTGTTGATGATCTAATCTTAAAGTTAATAGTTGAAGTTGCTTTTGTAATTGATCGCGTGCCGTAATGAGTTTTGCATCTGTTGATGCGGGTGAAATTTGAAAGCCTACTTCAAGTCGGTAGTCATGGCCGTGACCATGTTCTGTAAAGCACTTGCCAAAATGTTTTCTATTTTCTTTTTCAGTAAACGTATTGTTTTTATAGAAGTGTGCTGCTGTAAACTGTGATTCAAGAATTAGCGTTCGTTTCACTTAAGGCCAATCCCGCCATCAACGGTCAAAATGCTAGCCGTAGTAAATGCAGATTGATTGCTTGCTAAGAAATACGCAGACCTTGCGATGTCTTCAGGTGTGCCGATGTTAGAAATCATCTGCATTTTAGACATCTGAGTTTTAACACGTGTCTTTTCTTCCGGAGCCATCGAATGAAAGCTGTGAATTGGTGTATCCACTATTCCAGGGCAAATGGCGTTGACGCGGATGTTGTAAGCTCCGCCTTCTTGCGCAAGTGTAATTGTCCAGTTGTTCATAGCGGCCTTCATCGCGGAATAAGCTGCCGTGTTTGGGACTGGCTTAATTCCTAACGTCGATGAAATATTTAGTATGCTGCCTTTTTTATTTTTGGTAAAAATGGGCCAAAGTAACCGGGTTAGTTGGACTGGTCCCATTAAGTTCACGTAAAATTGTTCAAACCACGCTTCATCCGAAGTTTTTGCAAAACTTTCTTGGTGGTAAATGCCTGCATTATTAATAAGAATTTCTAGCGGTGGTTTGTTTTCTAAGGTTTTTAAAACTTCAGTTTCGTGATCTTTCAAATTTTTTAAATCAAAAGCTAAAACAGTTGTTTGGCTTTTGCAGGTAACTTGAACTGATTTTAACTTCTCTAGACTGCGTCCAAGCAGCACCACATGATGGCCATGTTTGGAAAACTCGCGGGCAGTTTCGGCACCAATTCCAGAACTGGCGCCAGTGACAACGACAGTTGATGGCATTTAGCTTTTATCCATTTCCATTTTTGCAATGGTTTGTAATTGCATGTTTGAAGTGCCCTCATAGATTTGGCCAATTTTAGCATCGCGCCAAAATTTTTCGACGGGGTATTCTTTGGTAAAACCATTTCCGCCAAATAAATCAATAGCCATTGACGTAATTTTTTCGGCAGCTTTAGATGAATATAATTTTGCCATTGCCGCTGATTCAATAAAATCTTGGCCAGCGTCTTTTAGCCGTGCAGCATTGTAAACCATCAAGCGCGCAGCCTCAAGCTCAACGCGCATTTCAGCTAACTGAAATTGCACGCCCTGAAATTGACCGATGGCTTTACCAAATTGTTCACGTGATTTGACGTAATTAAGTGCTGCTTCGTAAGCGCCTTGTGCGATGCCTACCATTTGCGCGCCAATTCCGATGCGGCCTTCGTTTAAGGTTTCAATTGCGATTTTATACCCTTTGCCAACTTCGCCAAGCACATTTATTTCAGGAATTTCACAGTTTTCAAAAATAAGCTCGCAGGTAGAGCTTGCGCGAATTCCTAATTTATCTTCTTTTTTACCAACTGTGAAACCTTTAAAACCTTTTTCAACGATAAACGCGGTAATTCCTTTGTAACCTTTGGCACTATCCATGTTAGCGAACACGATGAAGAAACTGGCTTCTTTGGCATTGGTAATCCAAAGTTTGTTGCCGTTAATGACCCACTTGCCATCTTTTTTTTCGGCACGGCATTTTAAAGCAAATGCATCTGATCCTGACCCTGATTCCGATAAACAGTAAGCGCCGACCCAGTCTTTTGCTAATCGGGGTAAGAATTTTTCTTTTTGTGCGTCCGACCCATAACGAATGACAGCGTTCGTAACAAGTGTATTCTGTACGTCACATAGTACCGATACCGAGCCATCAACACGCCCAATTTCTTCTACTGCAATGCAGGCCATGGTAAACGTAGCACCTGCGCCGCCGTATTTTTCTGGCGATTCAATTCCCATTAAACCCATTTCAAAAAGCTTGGTTACAATTTCGGGTTTCATTTGCGCTTGCTCGTCCATTTCCGTTACGTGCGGCTTGATTTCAGTTTCTGCAAAGCTTCGAACAGCGTCACGAAACGCAGATTCATCTTCAGAAAGCATCGTTAAAGCAGGGCGCGCATTTTCCGTAGTCATGTTGTGAACTCCTTCAAATTAGTAAAAATTGAATAGGTCTAAATTAGGCGTAAGTGTAAATTAGATCAAGTGACTAAATGCAGCAATACGCATCAACCGTCGCTTTTCAAGCGCTACACAGCTGCTACTGTGGCACAACACCCTCTGTGTAAAGTCCGCTCAAATGTTAAGTTTTCCTCGACATAAGGTCTAAGTTTGGTAGCGTAGCAGATATGGATATAGTTGAAATTGGTGGAAAATTAGCCCTTTTTTTCGTTCCGTTTTTGTTTGCCCTTTGCTTTCATGAATATGCCCATGGTGTGGTCGCTAAATGGCGCGGTGACGATACCGCCGAGCAAATGGGGCGGCTGACGCTAAACCCGATGGCCCATGCGGACATGATTGGAACCTTTATTTTACCAATCAGCGCGATTGTTTTTGGCATTCCCTTATTTTTTGGCTGGGCAAAACCTGTCCCCGTGAATACGCGCAATTTAAAAAACGTGCGTAATGATATGTTTTGGATCGCTCTGGCGGGGCCTCTGTCGAATGTTTTATTAGCTGTTGTTTCAACTGTCGTGATGATGGTTTTAATTCGTTATAGTTTGATGGGTAATTTCGTAAAACCAGTTACAAGTTTACTGCAGATGTTTATTATTACTAATTTATTTCTAGCTATTTTTAATATTTTACCCCTGCATCCGTTAGACGGTGGTAAGGTTTTAGCGCGTTTTTTACCAGCGTCACTAAACGACAAGTTAGAGCAGAACCAACAAATAACTAGCTTTATTTTGTTAGGTCTGATGATCACTGGTGCTTTAAGCGTTTTACGCGCGCCCGTTTTTTATATTTTTGAACATCTTATGGCTTTTGCAGGTGCCGGAGCCGTTCTTTGAGAGTCATGAGTGGAACGCGGACCACGGGGGCGCTACATCTAGGACACTACTTGGGTTGGCTTAGCAACTGTCTTAAATTACAAAAAGAATACGACTGCTATTTTGGCGTGATGGACTGGCACGGAATGACCAGCCATTACAAGGCATCGTCCGAGATCACGGCGTGGAACCGCGATATTTTTGCCGAGATGCTGGCGTGGGGATTAGACCCTGTGAAAAGCACTTTATTTATTCAGTCACAAGTTCCAGAGCACATCGAGCTGTTTATGATTTTTTCAAACCTAACCCCTATGGGTTGGTTAGAGCGCGTGCCCACGTGGAAAGATTCAGAAGAAGAAGCCAAAGCCAGTGACACTCATAATTTAGGTCGTTTTGCATATCCTGTATTACAGGCGGCAGACATAGCCATTTATCAAGGGCACCTGGTACCTGTGGGTGCCGACCAAGTTTCTCATTTGGAACTTACCCGTGAAATCATTCGCCGCTTTAATCACTTATATAAAGCCAAGCTTCCGG
Organism: Bdellovibrionales bacterium; assembly: GCA_031427535.1. Classification (GTDB taxonomy): domain Bacteria; phylum Bdellovibrionota; class Bdellovibrionia; order Bdellovibrionales; family Bdellovibrionaceae; genus Pseudobdellovibrio. The sequence continues at coordinate 4,807 of JANPNP010000423.1, forward strand.
AGCCGAAAGCGTTACTAACAGAAACGCCGTCATTTGCCGGACTTGATGGTCGAAAGATGTCGAAGTCCTACAATAATTCGATTTTACTAGCTGAAGAAGAAAAATCATTAAAGAAAAAAATCAATTCCATGGTTACAGATCCGCAACGGGCGTTACGGGAAAACCCAGGTAATCCGCTGGTGTGCAATGTGTATACGTATCACAAATTATTTTCTAGCGAAGACGATCAAAAGTGGGTCTTTGAAGGCTGCACCACTGCAGGAATTGGTTGCGGCGATTGCAAAGCAAAGCTTTGTGGCAATCTTGAGCAGTTGATAAAAAATCCACGAGAAAAGAAAAAAGAACTGTTGAATAACCCGAAACAGCTTGATTCAATAATCCGTGATGGCTGCGACAAAGCCCGTGCAGTGGCAAAGCAGAATTTAAAACTGATTAAAGATCATATGAAGTTAGGGAATTATGAGTAGTATCCGCGTTCAACTGCAGCAGTTTGAAGGTCCACTTGATTTGCTTCTTTACTTAATTCGTAAAGAAGAAATGGATATTTTCAATATCAATATTGTTGAAATCACAAAGCAGTACTTAGACTTTATAAAATTGATGAAGGAATTTGATCTTGAAATTGCTGGCGACTTTATCGCCATGGCGTCAACTTTAATTCAAATAAAGTCAAAAATGTTACTGCCTCAGTATGACGAAAACGGCGGCGTGGTTGAAAACATCGATCCGCGTAAAGAGCTAGTACAAAAACTACTAGAATACGAAAAGTACAAAGAGGCTTCTAAGGCCTTGTACGACCGGCCACTTCTGAACCGCGATGTGTGGGCCCGTGGCATACGTGAAAAGTTAGACGTTACCAATGATGAAATCGAATTAGAAGACAACGCTTTATTTTCGCTTATTTCCTCTTACCGTAAAGCGATGAAGACACTGCATAAAAAAATTCACAAAGTAAATATCAAATTGCAATCGATCGCTAGCCGCATATTAGAAATGTCGACGCAACGTTTGATTCGATCAAACCTAAGCCCTTGCCCATTGGCTCCGGCATTACTGACATTGGCAAAGAAGCGCCGAAGCATCATTTGTTGATTGGTGGCGGCTATGAAAATTATGGCGAGGAGTTACAGCCCGGTTATTTG
>JANPNP010000424.1:0-8775 GCA_031427535.1 Bdellovibrionales bacterium
GTACATATTTACAGAGCGGGGTAAAAGAAGTTTGCTTAAAAGAGGCATGCATACTTTCTGAATCCGACTTTTGAATTTGACGAGGCAAACCGTTAGCAATTTTTTTCGAGAACTCTTCATCTGACTGTAAGGGTCGCATTACTGACAAGGTCATTTCAGCGATCCGTGCTGACTTTTGAAAATACTGAGCCGTATCATGGCCGACAAACCCGGGGGCTTGGGGATAGCTCCGCGATTACATGGATACAAATATTTCGATTATTAACCAAACGGCATTACGAATTATAGATTTAAATACTTCACTACGTCCACATCCGGTGGATTTTCTACCCCGGCCCCTGGTTTTGGTCCTGTAAGCTCGTCTAAGCTGAAATCCATGCGGGCATCATACCGGCGCTCGATCTGATTTCTTAACCAACGCTCGCGCGTGTACCATTCGCGCTTGTTGCTATCGTCACCACATGTTGCAAGTTCTTGTACTTCGCTTGCACCCCATCGCAGTTCCGCACAGTGGTAAGGATCGAAACTAATTTGAAATAATCGCTGCCGAACTTGATCTAAAGTTAATTGTTGTACAGCACCATTTGATTTTGTGTACTGAATTTGGCACTGTGCAACCACTTGGTTATAACTATTTAACATGTCGCCTTTTATGTTGGCTCCTGCGTACACAAGACGTGGATCCCGTGCTGCAAATAATTGAACCATTTGCTCAGCCGTGTCCCGTAACTCTTTGAACGACGTTTTTAGGCGCGCGTCCCGCGAAGGGGTTGAATACTCTTCCCATTCGCCAGAGGTTCCGTAAATATTTGCCGGTAATCGCTCTGGGTGTGCTTTTGCAGCTACCCCAGCAGTAATACCGCCTTGAACTGCGTGCACCCTGTCTTGCACCGTCTGGCATAAGTCTTCACTTAAGCTTTTAATCTCTACCATGGGATCTAATTTTAAATTACCTTTAGACATCTTGATGCGAACGTAATCGTAATAGCTGTAGGTTGTGCCGTCGTTTTGAAAAATACCTTTTTTCCAATCTGCAAAACTTAAATTTGTACCGAAGAATTGTTCCAAGCTGTGCAACGGAAGATCTTTGTCTTTTAGCGGCTTAATAACGCCGCCAACGTACGAACCCACCGTAGCGTCATACTGTGCGCCTTCGAGGTAAATAGGGCGAAAGTTTTTAAACCCGGCACTGTGTGCTGGCCGACTGCGCGTGAACTTTGTGCCGAACAGGCCTGAGGTTAAGCTGTTGTCCGGGTGCGCGTCGATAAAATAGATTTTTCCATCATCAGTAACTTTGTAAACGATGGCTACGTGGCCGTTGGGATCATAAATATTAGTTCCGGGAATAATTCCATCACGTGAAATTTCAACAGGATAAAAATCAGTGTAAAGGGCATCGCTATCGACATTTTCATAATAATGACGAAAGTTTGCAGAATACACAGAACTTGCAATCGTTTTACTTACAACTTTTACGGCGTTCGGAAACGTCCAAGTCATACCAACTTTTTTAGGCAAGAAATTTAAACGCGATGTCACTTCGTTGCCATGATTTGAATACCGTAAGTCGCCCGTGTTATCAGGAACATTTCGTTTCGATATTCCGTCGGCCAGACTGAATGGTAGCCCTTTTTTCCAAGCAAAGTAGCCGCGTAAAACATAAGAAAGCTTCGCACAGTCGGCAAAAACACTTAGCTTAGCTTGGTCTGATCCGCGAAATGGATTATTAGGGTGCTGTAAACAAGATTCAAATGAATTGCACTCGCGCTTTTCGACCGCTTGACCGATCAAGGCAACAAAATCCGAGTATTCTTTTTCGTCGACTTCGGTCCAAGCTGTTTTTTTAATTTTCCAGTCGATCACGGATGTCTGGGCATTAACAAGGCCGCCTGAAAAAAAGACCAATAGCGACAACACCACAAAAATGCGCATTAAAAAATTCATCAGAAATATCCTTGATTGAAAATGATTAGCGAGCGCTGATACTTAATAAAAACGTACGACTTCGTCTAGTCATAATTTGAAATGTGAAGACTTTTTGACGTTTTACTTAGATCCCCAAGATAGAATCTATATACTCGGTATGTTTGAAAAGTCGAAGATCCGTCACTTTTTCGCCGACACCAATTAGCTTTATTGGAATTTGCAACTGGTCAACTAGGCCCAGTGCTACTCCGCCCTTGGCGGTGCCGTCCATTTTTGTAAGGACTACACCGGTAATTCCCAAAGCTTGGTGAAATTCTTTGGCTTGCATCAAGGCATTTTGACCTGAATTCGCATCTAACACAATCCAGGTTTCATGCGGTGCTTCGGGAATAACTTTGGTCATGACACGCTTTACTTTTTTAAGTTCATCCATCAAGTTTACCTGGGTGTGTAATCGACCTGCGGTGTCTAGAATAATAAAGTCAAAATTTTCAGCTTTACCCTTTTGGACGGCGTCATAGGCCACGGCACTTGGGTCCGTAGTGCCTGTAGGCCAAAAAATTTCAACAATACCTGCAAGATGCCCGTTTTCGAGTTTGCTTTCAGCGGCTGAATCCTTCGCGCGGTCGGTCCACGCTTTTAGCTGGTTGCCAGCAGCTGCACGGAATGTATCGCCAGCCGCGACTAATATTTTATGACCGTCTTTGGCTAACTGGGATGTGATTTTACCAATCGAGGTTGTTTTACCGGCACCGTTCACGCCGACTATCATAAGTACGGTGGGCCCCATTTTTGCCTGCGTTATTTGCTGCTGCAGTTGCAAGTGATTTTCAAACTTTGTTTGTACTGGTTTTAGAATTTCAGTCATTTCCAGCTGTAGCGCTTTTTTTACAGAACCTATGTCAGACATTTCTTTTGATGAAAGCTCTGCTTTAACGGCTTCTAAAAGTTTTTCAACCGTTTGCGGTCCCAGATCACTGGTGTAAAGAATTTCTTCAATTTCATCGATAACTTTTTGCTTATCTGTATTTGAAAAGGCTTTCTTAATGCGACCAAAAAAACTGGCTTCCGTTTTTGCAAGGGCTTGTGCTACAGAAATTTCTGGTAATTCAGTCTCTGGTGCAACGGCTATATCAATTGTTTTTACGTTTTGAAATGGCAGCCCAATTTCAATTTCTGTTTTTTGTTTTTCAACGCGCGTTAAATCGGGAGTCGTCTGCATGGGCTTAGCGGGTGTATCAAGCTGTGCTGTAGCTTTACGTTTTTTGTATTTGGAAAGCACAATGGTGCCAATGATCGTTAGCATCAGAATTAAAATAAAACCCATTAAGTAGGTCATTTGATCAAAGTGGGATTCAGTCATTTTTAAAGTTACCCTTCGTCGAAGTTATATGGCCAAGCCCCTGAATGAAATGCATAGGGACAGTGGCGGCACTTATTTGTACAGCAGAATCCCCTGGTTTTTAAGTAATAAGATGTTAGCACATGCAGTCCTGATTCAGGGTCAATGTAACTATCTTGCTTATTCTGACAAGCGTCTATATGGGCTTTTAAAAAAACAGGAGCTGAATTTTCATTCGCTCCTGGTTTAGGTTTAATTTTCGTCATACTTTAAAAAATTATTGTATGTCTGCAAGGCTTACAGAAACCATCGTTGAAACACCACGTTCTTGCATTGTTACGCCATATAACTTTTGTGCCACTTCCATTGTGTGCTTATTATGAGTTACGACAATAATTTGCGACCGCTTTGCCATTTCTTTTACTAAGTCATTAAAGCGGTAAACATTGGCATCATCAAGCGGTGCATCGACCTCGTCTAACAAACAATACGGAGACGGCTTAACCAAGAAAATTGAAAACACAAGCGCCACTGCTGTTAGGGCCTTTTCGCCACCTGACATTAAAGTCACGTTCTGCATTTTCTTTCCCGGAGGCTTAGCAATGATCTCAATTCCCATTTCGCTTTTTTCAACATCTTCTACTAATTGAAGCATAGCTTCGCCGCCACCAAATAAAACTGGAAATACTTTCTGAAACCGTTCATTCACTAAATCAAACGTATCTTTAAAACGTTTTGAACAAATTTTATTAATGCGGTCGATGACTTTACGTAACTGTTCTTTAGCTTCAGTCAAATCCGCATGCTGCTGTGTTAAAAAGGTGTAGCGTTCTTGAGTTTCAGAATATTCAGTAATTGCAGATAAATTAACGTCGCCAATTTTCGCCAATTTTTCACGAAGATCTTTTAATTCCACATCAGCAAGGCTAGGGTCGCCTTCGCGGTCTTGGTATTTAGAAACAATGTCTTCAAGAATTAGCATGTACTTTTCGCGGACCTGATCCACTAAGTACTGCTCTTTCATTTTAGCTTGCTCTAGTTTTAGCTGCGCATCGTTCATTTTCGATAAACGTTCGTTACGTTCACGCTGCGTAGTAATGACTTTTGTTTCTAAGTCGCGAATGTGGGTTGTTTCCATTTCAAATTGGTTTTTAAACTGTGACATTTCTAAACGCTTAGCTTCAACATCTGTCATCATTTTTTCAAAATCAATTTTTGCTTGCTCTAATGAATATTGACCTTCAGACATCTGTGATGAATAGCCTTCAGCTTCTTCATTCATGCGGGACAACTGAGAATCTAAATCGCCAACCTGCTTTTGCACCATTTCTAACTGACGAACCACACCGAAATATTCTTGATTTCGGCTGGCTGAACGCACTTGCAGATTCATTACGTTTGACTGCATTTCTTCAAAGCCATCTTTCATGGCGTTGTATTCGCTCATTAAGGCGTCGACGGTTTGTTCAAGTTCTGTTTTTTGCGTGCGTGTTTGCTCTAAATGCGATGTTAACTCAGATAGTTTTTGATTCATGCTATCTAAAGATTCTTGTAAGCGTCGCACTTCGCGCTCTTGGCGCTCGACCGCAGTTGCGGCTTGCGAAAATTCATTTTCAGAGCGTTCGACGTCTTTTTTAAGTTCGGCCACTTTAATTTCTTGTTCGGTTCGGCGCTTTTGCGCACCTTCAAAATCAGTCATGACATTTGTTAATTGCTCATCCACTTTTTTTAGCGCAGCGTTTGCTAACGCTAGTTTTCCAGCCCATTCATTTTTCTTATCAGATAATTCCTTGATTTCACGGCGACGTTTTAAGACGCCTGTTTCAGCTGAATCTTTCGATCCGCCTGTTAACACGCCGTCAGCAGATAGTGTGTCGCCGTCAGCAGTTACAAATGTCCAGCCTTTAAACTGTGGTCTTAATTTTAATGCGGTACGGATCGAATCAACGATCGCAACGCCGTCTAAAATTTCAGTCACTTTTGCTGCGTACTGGGGTTGATACGTTACTAAATCTTTTAATAAACCCAAAACTCCAGCTTCAGTTTGCGGATTTCCTTGCAAAGCTTTTCCGAAATGCTCGTCGTTTGAATAAAAACTTGATCGACCCGAATTTTGCTCTTTTAAATAATCAACGGCTTCAACAGCTTGATCTGTTTTGTTTGACAAAAGCATTTGTAATTTAGATCCAAGGGCTGCTTCCATTGCAATTTCAAACTCTGCAGGAACTTCTATGGCTTCAGCCACAGGTTTAAAAAATTCACTGACTGTGCCGTCGGCGTGAACTTGCGCCGTCTTTGCTTTGCTCCAAAGCATAACTTGCTTAACGCCTTCTTCGAAACCTTCAAAATTAGCGTGCAAATTTTCTAAACCGTAAAGGCGCGATGCGGTTTCATTTAAATTGTCTTTAAATTCCTGAACTTCGACCTGCTTACGCTGTAAACTTTCAGTTAGAACTTTTTTATTCACTTCGAAGGCTTCCGCATCATTCGACAGATCCAATTGCAGTTGGCGTTCTTGATCTAGCGACGTCATCACTTTACGACGACGAGTTTCAAATTCATGATGTTTCTGGCGCAGTTCGCTTAAATTTATTTCTTCGTCAGCAATTTTTGCTTCTAAATCAGTTCGTTGCGCCGTCAATGCCGTAACACGCGCATCTAACGACGATTCGCTTTGGCCTACGGCAATTTGTTCGCGTCTTTTTATAGTTAGTTCGTCATCAATTGAAGAATAACGCTCTTGTGCAGAAGAAAATGCTTCTGATTTTTGCGTGGATTCAGCAGTTAATTCTTCGGATTCAATTTTAAGTGCAGCTGCTTGTTCTGAAAGGCTTGTTAAATCGCGCGACAGTAATTCATGGCGGGCTTTTTGTTCGCTTAAAATATTACCCGTCATTTGTTCGTTTCGTTTGGCTTGTTCTAATTCAAAACGAAGCTCTTGAATTTCCATTTCTTTTTTCTGTACGGCTGATTGAAACTGAAAAAAATCATTCTGCTTGGTTTCAACAGCTTTTTCTTGCTCTAAAATAGAAAGTTTTAAAACTTCAAGCTGCGACTGCATAGTTGCAAGGCCCGCTTCACTTCCCATTTCAATGCTTTGCGCATCATCAAAAATGCGCTGGGCTTCGTCGGCTGTTTTTTTCAAATCCACAAACTGCAACGTTGATAACCACAGCTCAATCACGGCGTGCAGGACGTATTAGGCCGTTGACATTTATTGGTGACATGACAGCCGCTTCTGCTATGGGTAAGAGCACTTCAAAGTCCATTGACCATGATGAAAAAGCTGACACACAGAGCGATTTATCGGAATATAACTTATCAAGTCCAAGTAATTCATCTGTGGAGATGGTATATACAGTGAAGAAAAATCATAGGCTATGCGTTGGGATTCTGTTTGATTTTTTGACGCTTAAAGATAGTAGTGAGGATCGTGAAGTGAGATCACAAGGCAGGAATAATTCACACGAAGACAACAACATTGACTTTTCTCCCCGATGCATGCATCTTCATAAAATGGCAGTGACCTCACTGGAAAAAGTTATGACGCACTTTTATTGCAGTGAAGACTCATTGACATGTGGTTGCTGTGGAGACTATCCATCGCAGCATCATGATAACAACGCACATCGTGGCTGGTATTGCGATTACTGTCGCTATCACATGTGTTTTTCATGTCATCCAGAACCTCCAAAATACACTTTAATAATACGCTTGGAGCGTAGCCTGGATGTCATAGAACCGTTACAGCTTTTTTATCACAAATTTCCACGGAATTCTTCTCGTGAAATTTTCCTCGATGGAAATGTAATTGAAGTGAATACATCTTTTGACAACCCGAATGCCACCCACTATGATCATGACATCTCACATAATGGATTCCCTTCACTGCATGATGGTAACTTTTATAGACTTACTGACGGTAGCGGGTATATATTGAAAAGACCTTTAGGGTGGATTTACAACATTGTCACTGAAGGGTCAGGATGCTCAGATCGTTCATCAAGCCGGGTGGCATCTGAACACACTGTTGTACCGGTACCGGTAGGACTTCCTACCTTAACTCACACAAATCCCTCAGGGACAAATTCTGCTGTAGGATGTCCTATAAATCTCAGTCCCTTTGGGGATCAGTACGATCTATCCGGTTTCAGTCACAACAAGTCAGATCTTGGGTCAGACCCTTACTTATCAATTAAAAGCTCACCTGTTTTTCTATCAGCTGTTCAAGATTATGGAATATCAGATATAGTAGAGCATATAATCATGTTAGATAAAATCAGGAAGAGGGATATAATTGGATTAAAACATGTTAGTAAATGTCCTGAATCTGAAGATTTTATACTGAAGGATGACGAGACGTCAATTAAGTTCAAATTACTGACGTGTGCGCTTTCGGTGTTTGGGAAGGTATGTACGTCACAGCTCTGACATCTAATTTTCAAACATTTTGACTCAATGATTCTTTTCGATCAATTTATATCGTCTCCATTTTATCATTATTCAGTCGATTAATTCCACGGAGAGCTTGAATCCGGGCAGATCATCATTAGATTCAAGTCAGTGGAATGGTACCCACCTTAGAGGTGAAGGACATTTTAAACTCCCTTCAATCTATGACCATGAATGGGCCCTTGACACAGACGATGACGAACCTGTTGATGGAACGTCTTCCGACCATGTCGACCACGAGTCGACCACATCAAACATCAATTTTGTCCGGCCATATCCTACTGAAAGAGTAGACGACCGTGATATTGAATTAGTTGCTGCTGTAGAAGATGTTGATCAAGAGGCTCAGAACACGACCTTTGCTGCAGCCATAAGGTGGGCCCTAAGGACTAGGAACCTTGATGTCGTGAATATAGGAGGGAATGAAGGAACGGGTGGTGTAGCTGAAGAAATGGATGAAACTGATGATACTGACAGGCTTGATATAATAGGTGATAGAGTAAATCACAACATACTGAGAGCGAGAGAGCTAGTAGCAGGGACAGATAGACGTATTCGTATGGCAGAAGTGCAGCTAAGAAGGGTATCAGAAGTTGAGAATGTCTTAGGAGTAGGGATAGTCCCCAGGGCTGGGTCGGGGCCGGATAGACAGGGTGCTAGGAGGGACAAAGGAGGACCTAAAGAAAGGCATCCAATAGAAAAACAGCGATACACCACTCATCCAGTGTTGCTAGTAGGCACCGTTCTTGAGCCTGACAAGCACCCAAAGGACTTCATAGCAGTTGTAATAATAGATGCTGTACTAAATCTCGTTACATCTGTATTGGATGATTTCGCGCTAGACTGCTTTCAATCCTGTCAACCATTGAGAGGCATGGGCGGTGAATCGAGAAGGCTTTTCTGTACTGCAAATCCGTTACAAGAACTAGCTTTGAATATTGTAAATACGATTTTGAAAAGTCCCTATCGCGCCCTCTTGGTACCCAGTGTCTTCAGGACCCTGCTGGCGCACTGCGGTCTACGGGTCAAATGGGCTGTAGCGGATGCATTGAAAA
>JANPNP010000425.1:0-6825 GCA_031427535.1 Bdellovibrionales bacterium
ATTTATAAAGGGGCTTTTTCTCGAGATAATTGAGGATTTCATTCATGCTTTGCGAGGTCGTATCCGCACTGTGTTTCTTCAAGGTGCCTCCGATACTTTTTTATCGACGATTTGCAGTGATGACTTTAAATTATTTATGTCTCAAAGTAAGAACCAGAGGACATTTATGAAAATAACCCGTTGGACAGCCCAGTTGGACCCTAAAAAAGAAATTATTCTTCAGCTATTTCAAGCTGAAGGGCTAGATGGCACGGAAGTGACTGTAGAGCCAGGGCGCAAGATGGCAAATATGCGAACTAACATGCGCGAGACTATTCAAGTGCTAGACGGGGAACTTATTTTTAATTTGTCAGGAACGCAGTTTGTTTTACGCCCGGGTGATAAGCTAGAAATGGCTTCGAATACCAGTTATTCCTACAGCAACCTTAAAAATAGTAGCTGTCAGTTTTTGACAGCCCACATGATCTAACTGCGATAAACTTTTAATTACTCAGTTTTACTAACGTTAGCGGAATCCCCCTCGACGGGTTTTAAAATTCTTGGAGTTACGAAGATAACAAGTTCATTTTTATTTTTTGATTTCTCTTGGCCTTTGAACAAGAATCCGAGAACTGGAATATCCTTTAGAAACGGTATTCCAGACACACTATCAAAAACATCGGCCTGGAAAATTCCGCCAATAACTGCCGTTTGACCGCTTCGGACAATAACTTTTGTTTTTGCATTTCGTTTTTCAATTTCTGCTTTATTGGCTCCGCCGGGAAAAGATCTTTCAATAGTTAGATCCATAACCACAGTTCCTTCATTCGAAACTTGCGGAGTCACTTCGAGACTAACGCCTACAGGAACAGATTCGGTGGTAATCGTCGGCGGCCCGCCGACCGTGCTAGCTGTGGTTGTTTTTGGAACGATGACGTTTACGGTTTGCGAAATCGTTGCCTTTTGATTTGATAATACCGAAATCCTTGGCGCCGAGAGAACTCGCAACTTGTCTTCGCTTTCGCCAAGAGAAAGCGACGCAGTCAAATTACCTAAGTCGCCGGGCCGTCCCGGAATTCCTGTACCAACTGTTGGAGCAAATACAGCACCCAACCCAGCGGTTGGAGCAAATGCCAGTGACGGACGTATAAGATTTCCAACTGGAGCAGCATCTGGTGCTCCAGCAACCGGGGTATTCCAATTAACACCTAAACTACGCACAAATTTTTCACCAGCTTCAACCACTTTACCTTCAATGAGTACTTGTTGCGGCTGCGAATCCAATGCAGCAATCAACTTTTCGATTTTTGCGATATTAGATGCGGTTTCCGTTACAATAAGCGAACTTGTACGTGTGTCTGAAAGTACTTTGCCCCGCGCTGGTGTTGCGATCAATGCCCCTGTCGGTGAAACTGTGGTGCTTGATAAGAATTCTTTTATCTTTTTCTCGAGATCAGGGATGTCGGCATAGCCTATAAAAAATCGCTTCACCGTCATTGGTTCATTGCTGGTTCGCGCTTCTTTCAACTTAATGGCATCGTCTTCTTCTTTAACCAAGTTGGTCACAGAGCCAATCCGAATAACGTTTCCTTGTCTTTTGTAGCCCAATTTTTTGGATTTGAGAATTAGCACAAATGCCTGGTCCCATGGAACTTGACGTAATTTTAAAGTAACGTCACCGGCGACATCGTCGTCGATAATCATATTCACGCCGCTTTCTTCAGATAAAAACTTAAACGCTTCGGTAACGTTTAGTTTAACGGCTTCGATCGAGATTCGTTTTCCGTAGAATTTGTTATTGCTTGCTAAAAAATCTTCAAGGCTTTGTGCATTCATAATGCCTTCAGAGGCTAAGTCTGGATTTAGTGCTTGAGCTGAATTTGCAGACTGAGATCCTGTTTCACTGGATCCGCTAGCATCTTGGTCGCCACTTCCGCGGCTATTATTTGACTGCATTTTTGCGAAGGATGGATTGGCCCCGCCTACAATTAATAATGAATTGCCCTCGGGCTGCACTAATGGTTCAGGAGAGCCCGGTCGTAGTTGTACAACGAAGCGGGCCACTTTTGATTTTGGCTTTTGATAAATATCGACTGAACCAATTGATGAGGCCATGTCTTTTGTGTTGAGACTGCGTTTTAACTTAGCTGGTATAACTGAGTTTTGCACTTCAACTACAAGTTGATTAGTTGCGGAATTCAAACGTGTTGTGAATTGCAGGGGCTGCGTTGAATTGATTACGATTGTGCCGCCATTTTGATTGGCTTGGTACTGTAAGGAATTAATTTGTCCAGTTGGTGTATTCTGACTGACCACCGCATCAGGAATGATTTGTGGAGCCGGCGTTTCAGCGACTTGCTCGGCCGGCGCTTCAGTAGGCTGGGGCCGTACCGTTGCATTTTCCTGGGGAGAACTGATATCGGCTATCTGCGGTGCAGGAACTTCGGGTGCTGAAGTCGTAGGTTGATCGGCAGGAGCTGAATTGGCAACTGCTGGAGCGTCGGCTGATGGTTCTTCGAAATCTGCAAATTCATCGGCTGCAGTGGTCGAGCCTTCACCAAGATTTTCAGTAGCGGCTGTATCGCCGGATAAATCAAGCTCGCCGGAATCAGCAGAGCTACCGTCCGCGGCGACTTCGGGGCCGGTAGCAAATTCATCGTCTTCGATGGACTTCTTTTTGCTCGTACAGGAAAGGCAGAACACTAACATCACTGTAAGAATGAAACCTAAATTAAACTTTTTCACCAATCCTCCTTGACTGATAGACCGAGAACTTTACTTTTTTAAGCGTAGCACAATGGGCGCATCTTTTTCGGTAACCGTAATAGCACCTTCACGAATGGACGTTACGGCTCCGTTTTGATTTCCCACTTTGTCGTTTATACGTATCACATGGACGCGGCTTTGAATGTCGCGAAGTAATGCTTTTGGGTTTTTGACTTCCCAAATTATTCCGACCAATGTGTATTCTGTAGTGCCCCAACGCCTGATAGGCTCGACACGATCATCAATAGCTTGTGGTTCGAGGGTTACCAATGGCGACGGCGCCCTTACGGTTAATCTATCGATTAGATACTGTGGCAAGCGAAACGGATCGCGGCGAGCTGAATCGCTAAGTACGTTTGCGCCCAGCCCGGTTAAACCCGGTGCCACATAGGGCTGCACAGGATTTGCTGTAGGCTGAAGTGGTTTCACATTTCGCGATGGCACAATTTTTTGAGTCGGACCCGCATTTACTGATGGCATTGGGGTGCTTTTCGTAGGTGGATTTTGCGCATGAGTCCATGCCCCAAAAAAAGATGTAAAAAAAACTACACACCACGCCAAACACATCATTTTGTCACCGGCGCCTGTTTGAAGCCAATGATTTCGCCACGAAACTTAATTTGCGGATCAGCAACAGTTGCTAGATTTCGTTCGATAGAAAAATCTCGAATTTTTACAATTTTCTCTTCTTTGGCTAGCTGGTCAATAAACTGCACAAAACGATTAAATGGGCCTTCGATATTAATATCAAAAACAACTTCTTCGACACTTTCAGATCCTAGAACTTTTGTTTGCGTTGTGCCCGATCCCTGCTTACGTGCCAGCGACGTAATACTAATCCCCGAACCAATTGCGGCGCGATTAATGATGCCGGTAAGTTCCGTATCAAGTAATTCATTCGGTAACTTGGCCTTAACAACTTGAAGATCACGTGCGAGCGCTGCAAGATTTGCTTGCATTTCATCTTCTTTTTTGATTGTTGCTTCGGTTTCTTTCTTTTTTTCTTCTTCAATGCGGACCTGGGCTTCGACAGTTACAATTTGCTGTTTTAAATTTGTACCGTCATCGAAATACCAATAATAATATCCGGCAGTTAATAAAACTCCTACGACGACAGATTTCATTGCTGAAAAATAAGAGATAGCCCTAATTAATTTCACTGCGGAGGCACTCCATTAGCGAAACTTGCTTTGACATTAAAATTTGTCGTCGTGACTCCATCACCTAAACTGTTTACTTTTGTCTCTTGATTGACTGGAGAAACTCCTGCTAAAAACTGCGCGTTGGTCAAATTATCCAAAAATTTTGTTATGTCAGCTGGAACATCACTTTCAGCATTAATTGATAGTTCGATTCCTTTAAGCTCAAGGCGATTTATCCAAACACTATCTGGCGTAAAATCTTGTAAATAGACAAATAGCTTTACCTCATTCACTTTATCAGCTGCGATTTTTCGCATGAAATTCATTTGGTCATTTAGCCTAATTTGGTCTTCTTCGTATCGTTTAATTTCTTCGGCTAGGCCCTTCATTTTCGTATTAAATTCTTCGAGTTCAACGACCGACTGACGTTTTGCTGCCAGTTGGCCTTCAAGTTCAGGCAGATTAGACGCTTCATAAAAATATAATCCAAGTGGGCCGATGATAAAAGCCATGAACCGTTTGGCAAAATCAGTATAAATTTGTCGGCGTTCGTCACTTTGTACAAAAGATGCGTCCTCGACGCCGGCTCCGCCAGTTGAAAATGTACTGAGTAGATTAATGCGGATCATTTTTTACCTAGCTGGCGTAAGGCTAAACCGAAAACAACAGACACGAAAGGCGCTACTTGCTTTAGGTAGGACTCGGATAAAAGCTTATTTTTGGTCTGAATATTTATAAACGGGTTTAGTGAATTAAATGGTATCTTTAGCGCACTAGACAAGTGTTCGATAAGCCCTGCTGTTAAGCTTGCTCCGCCAGTGTAATAAGCTTTTGAAATAGACAAACCATTCGCTGTCGCTGCGTAAAAATCGATACTGTTTCGAATTTCTTCGGTTACGTGTTCAAGCGCTAAATTCATAAACGTTCGGGTTTCTTCCGGCGAATCAGCCTGGCGCTGAGAAATCTTAAGAGTTTCGGCTTCATCAAAAGTAACACCCATATTTTTACATATTTCATTAGTGAAGTGAAATCCACCTACGGGAATATCACGAGAAAATATAACCTCACCTTGAAAAAGAACAAGGAAGTTAGTTAACGTCGAGCCAAAATTGAAAACAGCTACGGGTTCCGCTGTCTTTCCGTAGTTTAGCTCGAATACGTTTGCCAGGGCTAAGCTGTTCACATCTAAGATGGCGCACTTTAAACCTGCCTGCTGCACGGACTGTAAGTAATTTAAAATAAATTCATTTTGTGCTGCGACGATAAGTAGATCCATATTTTCGGGCGAACCCGATTTAAATGCCAGCCGGTGAAAATCGATTGTGACTTGATTGATATCAAACGGCAGATACTGAGCTGCTTCGTACCGAACCTGTTCAAGAATATCCTTGCTGCTAACTTCGGGCATCGAGATTTTTTTAACGATTACCGCAGTTCCAGATAGACCTACACAGGTTTGTTTATTTCTGAAATTTTTTTCTTTGTAAATGGACTTAATCGATTCGGCCACTAACAGTGGATCCGTGATTTCGCCGTTACTTAATGCGGATTGCGGACTTTGTATGAATGCAAAATTGTCGATCAACGCACCAGTTTTCGTGAGCGTTAGTTCCGCAAGCTTAATTGAACTGGACCCGATATCTAGGCCCAAAACTTTCTTCGATGAAAACCACATGATGAGATTCAACTCCCCAGCTATAAGTATGAGTTCTGGGCTTAAGGTCTGTCAAAGAGAAGGCCTGGCGTAGTCTAGATGTTTTAAGGCATGGCGGGGAAAAATAAGTCAATGTACCAAATTCCCACGGACTTTAGTCCAAACATGTACAGTAGTGCTCCGAAGGCTAAAAATGGCCCGAAAGGAATCATTGTTTTTAAGCCTTCTTCATTTTTTCTGGAAACTAGTAATCCTATAATGCTGCCTAAAATTGAAGATGTTAAAATAATAAATGGGATCGATCGCCACTCTAATAAGGCACCTAACCAAGCTAGTAATTTGATGTCGCCGCCGCCTAAGCCGTCCCGTCCCGTGAATACAAAATAGACATACGCGACTAACCACAAAATTCCGCCGCCGAATAGCACGCCATAGATGGCTGCTAGAAAATCTCGTTCAGGATTTAACAGCGCTCCAAGAAGACCCAAAGTTAATCCGCCCAGCGTAATTTCGTCGGGTAATATCATGTGATCTAAGTCAATAAAGCTGGCTGTAACTAAGCCAAATACTAGGATTAAATATTCTAAGGTTAGCCAACTAACTCCGTACAAATAAATCGTTAGGCAAAATAAAGCGGCCATCACAAATTCGACAAAGGGATAGCGCAGCGAAAACGCAGCTTTACAGTCTGAGCACTTTCCCTTTAACAAAAAATAAGAAACAAGCGGAATATTCTGATACCAGGAAATTTGCTTTTTACAACTGCTACAGCGGCTGCGGGTCATTAAAGATTCGCCGGCCGGCATACGGTATATTAAAACGTTTGCAAAGCTCCCAAAACAAGCGCCGAAAAGAAAACCAAAAAAAAGTTCTACAAATTGGGTGTTAGACAATTTCCTTCTTTCTGAAAACGACTGCTGCTGTAAACAACCAGAAAAACGACCACCCCAAACAGTAAAATACAACCCACAGAAATTCATTTGTTGTAGGTGGATGCTCTAAAAAATAGAATGCTTTCCAGTTAAACCGATAAAATTGCGGTATGAGAATATCCATTACTTCAACTGCTTTATCTAATGAAGATGACTGCAGCTTTTTCACAAAAAATTCAATATCAGGGACTGAATAACATAAAATCCAATAACAGAATGTCATGCCTAAAGATAATATGGGACGCACCAAAAGACCCATAGCCAAGGCAAAACTTGAAATCACTAATGATTTAAAAAATGAGCTGAATACTAAGATAAGAAAGTTGTCCATAAGCGGCCAATTACCCGAGGC
>JANPNP010000426.1:0-5736 GCA_031427535.1 Bdellovibrionales bacterium
GAAAACTTAATTGATCGCCATAGCATTTTAAGTGGACCAACTAAGTTTGAAAATAAAAAAATAGTTGAGACCAACGAAAAGTATTTGTTTAAGGTCGATAAAAGCTACATGAAAGATTACATCAATCCGCCAAATTACGTAGCCCAAGAAAAGCAGAAACAAGCTGATAAACTGCAGCAGGGCACTCGGTTTCCCAATGAGCCAGTGCGTGATGTTCTGTCATTTTTAATTCACTTCGCCCCGCTAGAAGATTGGCAGCAGGATGTCTTAACAATTATTAGAGATGAATCTTATTACTTTGCGCCCCAAGGCATGACAAAGACTATGAATGAGGGTTGGGCATCTTATTGGCATTCACATATGATGACTCGGCATATATTAAATGATTCTGAAATTATCGATTTTGCCGATCACCACTCAGGCACAACTTTTATGCAAATGGGTGGGTACAATCCATACAAAGTGGGCATCGAAATGTTTCGCGATATTGAAGACCGGTGGAATAAGGGCCGGTTTGGGCGCGAATGGGAAGACTGTGACGACGTACGAGAAAAAAGTAATTGGAACAAAAAGACGGGACTTGGGCGTGATAAAATTTTCGAAATTAGAAAAATTTACAACGATGTCACTTTCATTGATGAATTTTTAACAGAAGACTTTTGTGTGCGTAATAAAATGTTCGTGTACAAATTGAACAAAGAGACAAACCGTTTTGAGGTCGACACCAAAGATTTTAAAGCAATTAAAGCCCAGCTTTTGTTTCAATTGGCTAACTTTGGTCAACCAATTATTAAAATTGAAGATGCAAACTTCGAAAACCGAGGTGAATTGCTGCTAAGGCACGCCCACGAAGGATTGGACCTGCAACCGAATTATATGGATGCTACGATGAAAAATCTGTTTTTATTGTGGAAACGGCCCGTAAATATGATAACTATGATGGATAACGAGCCGCAGCTTTTCAGGTTTGATGGAAATGACTATACCAAGCATAGTCTACAAAGTGAAACTATGGTGGCTCCGTAGTCTATTCTAGAAGGGGATACGGGTGTCCGCGAAAAGCAGTTTTAAAGACAGTTCGAAGGACAGCGTTTTGGTCTATTCGACTGACCCAAAGGATCAAGCCCTTCTTTCAGGAAAAGCTGAAAAAGAAAAAGTTTTAGCGAAAAGCCGTCAATTGGTAGATAGCAATAAATTTACCGTAGTGTTTAGATTGGAAAAAAATGGGCGTGGTGGAAAGACAGTAACGATATTAGATCAGTTACCCAATCATGAAACCTTCGTTAAAGAATTAACAAAAGAATTAAAAGTAAAGTGCGGCGTCGGTGGATCGTACAAAGTTGAAGCTGGAGTCGGACAAATCGAAATCCAGGGAGACAAGCGGGACGCCATAAAAAAGATTTTAGATACAAAACTAATTAAGTATAAAGGAATGTAGCCCATGCAGAAAATCGCCATAATTGATGACTTCGAGGAAAGCTGCCAACTAATGGCCGAAATCTTAAGCCCGCACTTTGAATGCAAATACATTTGCCAAGCTGAAAAGGCTTTGGATTTCGTAAAAACCTACAATCCCAATCTGATTCTTATGGATTACAAAATGCCCTATGTAACGGGTGTTGAGCTTTGTAAAATAATTAAAGAAATGCCTGAACTTAAAAAAACTCCGATCATATTTGTTTCTGGGGCTGTCACTTCGGATGAGCGAATTGAAACTTTAGAGTCTGGTGGCGACGATTTTTTAGCAAAACCATTTCACCCAAAAGAACTTTTACTTCGTGTGCGAAAAAGATTAAGCGACTACAGCAAAGAGCAAACAACTGAATTGGTAGCTGCAAATTTAAAAATGAATTTACATTCGCGCCAGGTATACGTCGAAGAAAAAGAAGCTACATTAACGCCAAAGCAGTTCGAAATTCTTAAGTTATTAATCGAAAATAAAAACAATTTAGTTTCAAGAAATCAATTTATGACCGAAGTTTGGGGTCATTTTGATGTGACACCACGAAATGTGGATTCACAAATTAATTATTTAAAGAAAAAATTAGATGGCTTTACTGGTGTGATAACCGCTGTGCCTAGTTTTGGTTACCGTTTAGACATCAAGCCTTGATTCGTTTTTTTTGAAAGAATTCCTTTAGTAAAAGCCCACATTCGTGGGCTTTTACCCCGCTGCGTACACTAAAATTGTGATTTAGTCGTTTATCAATAGAAAGATCAGTAAGACTGCCAAGGGCTCCGCCTTTAGGATCGGACGCTCCGTAGACCACTCTGGTTATGCGGGACTGCACTAAGGCACCCGCGCACATGAAGCAGGGCTCTAGCGTTACATATAGCGTGCATCCAGTTAAGCGCCAGCTTTTGCGCTTTTTGCAGGCACGATGAAGCGCTACAAGTTCGGCGTGGCCAAGAACAGTATGGCGTTGCTCGCGTAGATTAGTGGCTGTAGCTATCACGCGGCCAATTTCATCAACTATTAAAGCGCCGATTGGAACTTCGCCAGCAGTTTGACCCTGCAAAGCCAGGTGGATGGCGCGGCTGATGAAAGTCTCATCCGCTTGATGCGTATCGGCAAATGGTCTGGCCAAGGGTATTTTAGGGTGTTTTATAATAGGTCCTTTGTTATACATGCTTAATTGATTTTCACTCTAAAGTCCACCTCGGAAGGCCGGTGATTACTGTGGCATTAGTTAAAGTTCGTGACGGAGAAAGTTTCGAAGGCGCATTTCGCAAGTTCAAAAAGTCTTGTGAAAAAGCGGGTATTCTTTCTGAAGTTAAAAAACGTGAGCATTTCGAAAAACCAAGCGTAGCTGGTAAAAAGAAATCGATCGCGGCACGCAAGCGTGCAAATAAAAAAGTTCGTCGCAGCTGGGGAGAGTAATCTCTCCGGTTCTGCTTACTTTCTGTAATGGAAAGTACACCAAAGGATTTATTCATGGAAATTCGTGATAAAATATTAGCCGACATCAAGTCGGCTATGGTGTCTAAGGACACTGTAAAATTAAACACTCTTCGTTTTTTGAACGCACAAATTAAAAATAAAGAAATCGATTCGCGCCCAACACCCATCACTGCAGATGACATCATGCAAGTGCTCAAAAAACTAGTTAAACAGCGCAAAGAATCGATCGAGCAATTTTCTGCCGCAGGTCGTATGGACCTTGCTGATCAGGAATCATTAGAATTAAAAATTTTAGAAACGTACATGCCCTCGCAAATGTCGAAGGAACAAATTGAAAAATTAGTTGCCGACGTGATCGCAGCCACTGGCGCTAAAACCATGAAGGACATGGGCTCGGTCATGAAAGAAGCGACTGCTAGGTCTGCTGGGTCTGCAGATGGTAAAATGCTAAGTGAAATTATAAAATCAAAATTGAATTAAGTATCAAAGATTAATCTAAGCTAATTTTCTACGGAGGCCTGTTGCGTTACCCACCCGAATTTGTTGATCGAGTGATGGAAGCCAATAATGTCGTCGACATTATTGCGCAATATACTCAGTTAAAACAAAGTGGTAACGGCTACATGGGGCGCTGTCCATTTCCGGATCACGCGGAAAAAACCGCCAGCTTTTCTGTCTCTGAATCAAAACAAGTTTATCACTGTTTTGGCTGCAAAAAAGCGGGAAATATATTCGTGTTCTTGCGTGATTACAATGGCATGAGTTTTCCTGAAGCAATCGAGTATTTGGCCGACCGCGCATCTGTTCCGCTACCGGAAATTGAAAAAGATCCGCACGATCAGTATGCCGTTCAGCAAGATAAAAAAAAGCAAATGCTTAAGGCCAACAAAGTGGCCGACGAATTTTACCGCGAAACTTTGAAGCGGGCTTCGTCAACGCATCCTATTAAAACGTACATACAGAAGCGGAAGTTAAATCAAGAAACGATCGAAGAGTTTCACATTGGTTACGCTCCGGCCGAATGGGATTTACTGGCCCATCATTTGGATAAAAAGGGCGTTAGCCCAGCACTTGCTGAGGAAGCCAAATTAACGAAGCACCGAAAAGAAGGTAACGGATCATTCGATCTTTTTCGCGACCGATTAATGTTTCCGATTTTATCGCCATCAGGTGAAGTGCTGGCATTCGGTGGCCGCATCCATGACCAAGGCGAACCAAAGTATTTAAACTCGCCAGAGACCTTGGTGTTTAATAAAGGTAAAGTTCTGTATGGGCTTGCACACACGGCACGCTACATCCGTGCTGAAGATAATATTGTCATTGTTGAAGGCTACATGGATCTGGTGTCGATCTATCAGGCTGGAATTAAAAATGTCGCAGCCACCATGGGAACAGCACTAACCGCAGAGCATGCGAAACTAATCAAACGAATAACGACTAACGTCGTTGTCTTATTTGACAGCGATGAAGCTGGCCAACGGGCAGCTGAACGCAGCTTACCGCTACTTTTAGCTGCTGGCCTATACCCACGATGCCTGATTTTAACAGATGCCAAGGATCCTGATGAGTACGTCATTAAGTTTGGATTAGAGGCGCTACAGAAGAAAATTCAAGCAGCGCCAGAGCTTTTCAATGTTGTTTTACAGATGTGGATGAGTGACTACCGCGGTGAAGCTTCGCAAAAGGTAAAGATTATGGACTTAGCCCGACCAATATTTGATGTTATTCCAGACACACGATTGAAAAGTCTATATGCGCAAGAGATGTCTGGTCGTATGAATGTGGCTATGGACTGGGTGCGCTCAGCACTAACGTCAAATATAAATCGGCCGCCAATGCGGGAAAATGCACCGATAAATTCCCATCAAGGAAGCCTAGAGCAAATAAAACCGCCAATGGAAGTACCTGCGAAGCCTGTATTTTCGATTTCAGGCGCTCCGTTTGCTGAGATTTTACTTTTGCAATTGGCACTCAAGAGTCGTGCCAATTTTGATGTGGTACTCAAACAGCAAATCTTAAGCCAAATCAATCATTTAGGTATCAAAACCATCTTAGAAAAAGCCGAGCTTGCGTATAGACAAGACCCGAACAAATTTGATAAGTTACTCAGTCTGCTGATTGAGAACTTGGACAAGCCTGAACTTTTATTTTCAAACTCGATTTCGTCATCATCTGAATTTGACGAAGAGAAAGAAAACAAAATGCTGCAAGATTGTTTCAAGCGCATTCAGCAAACGTTTTTGAAAGCTCAGGCGAAAAAATTAGGATTAGCATTAAAACAAAATGTTGATCCTGAAAAGTTGAAAGAGATTGAAGATCTACAACGCAATCGCCTGTCACTGAACAAAAACGAAAAGTAGTAAGGGCTAAAAATAATTTACTAATTAAGGTTGAATTTTTTAAATTCAACATCATGTTTGAAATGCGGTGGTGTAAATGGCTAGTAAGACGAACGGAAAAGAAGAAGCAAAAATGCTTGCGATTCCTGAACAGGAAATTTTAGCAAAAGAAGAACTTCAGAAATTAATAAAACTTTCGAAAGAAAAAGGCCGTGTAACGATCGAAGAGATCAACGAAAGCCTACCGCCTGAAATTAATTCGGTAGTGGTTTTAGATAGCTTTATGCAGTCGTTAGAAGCTAACGGTGTTATTATTACTGAACACTCAGAAGCAGCTAAGGCCGAAGAAAAAGAAGAATTCTTATCAGAAGCTAAAGACGAAGAAGAAGAGGACGAAGACGAACCTAAAGCTGCAGAAGACGCTAAAGGTAGCGACCCAGTACGTTTATACCTACGTAAAATGGGATCGGTTTCATTATTAACTCGTGAGGGTGA
>JANPNP010000427.1:0-2186 GCA_031427535.1 Bdellovibrionales bacterium
GCTTACCGGAACCCCCGAAAGGCGACTAACAACATCCATCACATCACTGGGTTCAATCACAATTTTTTCGGACGTTGCTGTAGCTTTTAATTTCTTAAAACTGCCGACTTCGTCCATCAGATCAATAGCTTTATCTGGCATTTTAGCTTGCGTTAAATATTTCATTGCTAAATCGACGCAGGCTTTGACCGTTTCTTCGGTATATTCCACACGGTGAAAATCTTCGAATTTACTTTTAATTCCTTTTAAAATAGTCAGTGTGTCGTCAGCAGTTGGTTCCGACACATCTAATCTTTGAAAGCGTCTGGTTAAGGCTTTGTCTTTTTCAAAATGCTGACGGTATTCTTGAAAGGTGGTGGCACCGATGCATGTTAGGTCACCCTTGGTTAATGCCGGTTTCAGCAAATTGGACGCATCCATGGATCCACCCGAAGTTGACCCTGCACCGACAATGGTGTGAATTTCGTCGATAAATAAAATAATATTTTTTCTTTCGACAACTTCTTTTAAAATATTTTTTAAGCGGCTTTCGAAATCGCCACGGTACTTAGCACCTGCCAGAATAGAACCTAAATCAACCGAGTAAACAATTTTATCTTTTAAAAAATCAGGCACTTCGCCGGCAACTATTTTTTCAGCAAGCCCTTCTGCAATGGCAGTTTTTCCAACGCCAGAATCACCTATAAGCAACGGATTATTTTTGGTTCTGCGCCCTAGTGTCTGAATCATTTTTTCGATCAAATCATTTCGACCTACAAGCGGATCTTTTTTTCCAGATTTAGCGTACTCATTCAAATTCAAAGCAAAATCTTCTAATGCCGATTTTTTGGCACCAGGCGCAGCTTCATTATTTTCCGACGAATTTTCTAAACCAGGTGTGCTGCCAGACTGTGACGACAAATCGTGACTGACGATCGATATAACATCAAATTGCCGAACGCCTGCTTTTTCTAAACAGTAAACCGCGTTCGATTTTTTCTCTTCAAACACAGCAACTAAAATATTTCCTTCGTGCACCTGATTTTTACCCGCAGCATGTAACTGCAAAGCAGCACGCTCGAACACGCGGTGCACAGATATAGCAAGTTCGGGTTTCCAATTTTCAACTAATCCGTCAGCAGCAAGCAGTTTCTGATCGTCTGCCAAAGTCGCATTTTTCTGAATGTATTTCAGCAAATCTTTTTTTAAATCAGGCACTTCAACATCAAGCTTTTCTAAAATCTCGATAATTAGGGGTGCTTCTATAAGGCAATAGATAAAGTGTTCAAGCGTTACAAATTCGTGATTTTTCTTAGCCGCAAGATCGATCGCTTTACCAAGTCGTTTATCTAATTCTTTAGAAAGCATACGTCGCATCCTTTTTTAAACGGCCAGTTAATTTCAAGTACAAAATTCAGGCTTCTTCTAATGTCGTCTTTAACGGGTACTGGTTATTTTTAGAAAATTGATTCACCTGCATGACCTTAGTCTCGGCCACTTCAAATGAATAAACACCTGCGACCCCAGCCCCCTTATTATGAACATCTAACATAATAGCATGGGCATCAGTTTCGTTCTTCGCAAAAAACTTTTTTAAAACAAAAATAACATAATCCATCGGAGTGTAATCATCGTTTAACAATAAAACTTTATACTGCAGTGGTTCCGCAGTCTCATTTTCAATGTCCAGATCTAAGTCGGGGTTAGCCGATTTATTGTTTCCCATGTCTTAATCGTAGACTAAATCTCACTCTGAGATAACAAAAATGTTTGTTAATGTTCGGACAAAAACATAAGTTGCGTTAATCAACTATTCTGCTACGATTATCGAAAGCATAAGCTGCACGTAACCTAATAATGTTTGGAGATAAATATGTCTTTAATTAAAAACAACAAAGGATTTTCTTTGATCGAATTAATGGTGGTCGTAGCGATCATCGGAATTTTATCAGCAGTAGGAATTCCGCAGTACGCAAAGTTTCAAGCAAAGGCCAGACAATCTGAGGCCAAGGGATCGTTAGCGGCTCTTTATACTTCAGAATCAAGTTTTATGGCAGAATGGAATCAATATTCTGTATCACTGAGAAATATTGGATTTGGCGTATCTGGAACTAGGCTTCGCTACGCGACTGGTTTTCGGGCTGGTGCTTGTACTGGCTACAGTACGCTTAATGGCTCACCGCCCGAAGCCATTACGGCAAATGACA
>JANPNP010000428.1:0-8830 GCA_031427535.1 Bdellovibrionales bacterium
ATGCAACAGCTGTGGTGTTGGTTCACGAAGAGTTATCAGCCAGTGATCCAGGATTTTGTCTTGCCTACCTGGCGCACACACTTTTGGCGGTAAATAATTTAACTGTTAACGGCTCCGACGAGCAAAAACAAAAATACCTACCTAAGTTAGCTACGGGGGAACACATCGGATCGATGGCAATGTCTGAACCCGACTACGGGACCGATGTTTTAGGAATGATGACAACCGCTGTAAAACAGGGTGACCACTATGTCATTAATGGACGTAAAATGTGGATTACCAACGGCGCCATCGACGACCAGAAAACCGCTTGTGATTTTGTTTGGCTTTATGCAAAAACGGGTGAAGCAAACGGCCGGGCGAAAATTTCCAGCTTCATTATTGAAAAAAATGATCCTGGATTTTACGTTGGACAAAAAATTATGGATAAATTAGGAATGCGAGCGTCTAACACAGCAGAACTTGTATTTGAAAATTGTAAAATTCCCGCGAACCGCTTAGTTGGGCTTGAAGGCGATTCGGTTCATCACATGATGCGAAATCTAGAGATTGAACGGGTAGGTCTTGCCGCCATGAGCTTAGGAATTGCCCGCAGATCTATTTCTATTATGAACAAGTACGCGACTGAGCGCCACGCCTTTGGTAAGGCGCTTAATTCGTTTGGTCAAATTCAAAAATATATTGCCGATTCCTATGCCGAATATAAAGCGGCGCAGTGTTACGTCTACGAAACCGCGCGTAGGCTTGATCTAAATGCAGAGGGTAATCGCTTGGATTCTGATGGTGTCAAGCTTGTGGCAACAACCATGGCAAAGAATGTTGCCGACCGCGCTATTCAAGTGCTGGGCGGCTACGGCTATGTTGGTGAATATGTTGTAGAGCGTTTATGGCGTGATTCTAAATTATTAGAAATTGGTGGCGGAACTATCGAGGCCCACCAAAAAAATATCACACGTGATTTGTCAAAAGACTACATCAAAGCTGGCTTCTAGTGTTCCCATTAACGAATCCGATCGAATTTACGCCCGGAAAAAAAGCATCGGCTGATTTTATATTGCAGCATATTTTTCCTTTATTAACACCGGAGCGCCAAAAAAAGATCTTGCAAGTTACCCGCGAGCGCTGTTTCAACGTCACGGTTGTATTAGAAAATATTTACGACCGCGGAAACTCAAGTGCCGTCATGCGAACCGGCGAGGGTTTAGGATTTGCAAACTTTCATGTCATTGAAACCTTCGACAAATTCAAAGAAGCAAATCGTGTCACGCAGGGCGCAGATAAATGGGTTGAAGTGAAAAAATGGAAATCGACTGCAGAAGCTATTCAATACTTTAAAAAAAATAAAATTCGCATTTGCGTGACGTCATTAGAAGCCGCAAAGCCAATTCACGATGTTGATTTTAGTACACCGATTGCGTTAGTACTAGGAAATGAAAAAAGTGGAATTTCAAAAGAAATTTTAGATGCAGCTGATGAACGTGTTATAATCCCAATGCCGGGGTTCGTACAAAGCTTTAATATTTCGGTGGCGGGTGCCCTGTGTCTGTACCAGATTTTTCAAAGTAGACTGGCAAAGCTAGGACATAATGCCGATGTCAGCGAAGAACAAATTCAAATACTAAATGCACACTACGCTTTACGCACGCTTGATTCGGCGGCCGACATACTGAAATTAAAGTTAAGTCAGTAGACGTTGCAGTAAAAAACCCTTCATCAGATTTTTAGTGTCATCTGTTTCGCCGAAATCTAAACTTAAAAAGGGTAAGCGCTCAACTTTAAACTGTGTTTTTGGTAATTTTTTGACAAACTCTTGCAGCAGCTGGTTTCGGGTCCATTTTTCATAATTGCACGTAAATAAGATCTGACCGGTTTCAGAAAGACAAGCCCACATGAGCTCAGCCAGTTCGGGAAGATTTTTCTCAATTTTCCAAACGGCATCTTGGCTTCGACCAAAAGATGGCGGATCACAAATGATAAGATCCCAAACGCGCTCACGCTTTTTTGCACCTTTTAAAAAAAGCAAACAGTCCTGCGCAAAAAATTCGTGTTTTTCAATTGGGATGTGATTCAGTTTAAAATTTTCTTTTGACCACTCTAGAAACTTTTTACTTACATCAACGGTTGAAACATGTTTAGCATCACCTAAAGCCGCAACTACTGAAAATCCGCCGGTATAGCTAAATAAATTAAGCACACTTTTGCCAGCGGAAATACGTCGAACAAATGCACGGTTTTCTTTTTGATCCAAAAACAAGCCGGGTGAAAACCCGGAATCTGTGCGTAGCTGGTAGGTAACTGCAGCTTCGGTTGCATTCCAGCTGGTGGGCATCTGCAGTGAATGCAAGGTTGCTTTTTCAAGGCCTCCGACGCCAGTTCCCCGATCCACCATGTGTCGAACGCTTGAAGAAAGTTCATTCTCGTTTGCGAAATCTTGAATTTTTTGAATTTCAAGGGTAGACAAACCTGTCGTTTCATAATCGTAGACCCACAAATGCCTACCAAAGACATCAGCGCGAACTGTAGCGCCTTCAGTATGAATAAGCCGAAAACACGAATTTTTATCAAATTGCAAAAATTCAGTTTTATTGAAAATAGCATCTTGAAACAGATTCTTAATCGGGAACACATCGGGGTTTTCAAAACTAGGTGGAAGTGCTACTGAAAAATTATGCTGGGTGCCTTTTAGCGAAAAACGTAAGCCTGAGGCGTGCAGCGCCAAACGAAACCACTTGCATCCGCCGTGTTCCGAATCTCCGCAAACGGAAATTCCGGCTTGTTGAGCATGTAGTCGAATTTGATGGGGCTTACCCGTTTTAGGAGTTGCCTTCCAAAGATGAAACTGACCGGAAGTCTTTTGATATTCTAATTCTGTTTCAGAATTAGGTTCAACCTGTGACTTCGAATTCACGAAGTGATTCTGCAGTTTTTCAATATAAGTTTTTACAGTTAGTTTTTTTTGTGCACTTGTTTGATCTGTTAAGAAAAAATAAGTCTTTTGTACTAGGTGGTCTTCAAACAGTTCTGTCAACATTGATGCAGTTGCTTTACTTTTAGCAAATAGGACTAGGCCTGAGGTCTCTTTGTCTAAGCGGTGGACTATAAAAAGGGGTTGCTGCATTTTTGCCGAGATAGCTTCAACAAAGCCAAACTGCCCATCATCAACTTGGTGCATTCTAAGACCATTCGGCTTAAAAAAGACCACAAAATCATCAAAATCTTGGAAGCGAAGCTGCATATTTAAATTTAAACATGCTTCGCATTGTCGGTCACTTAGAAGTTAGGTAGTATCCCGCCTAGTTGTTAAATATTAACGGAGGTCTTTATGACTAAATTAATTTTTCTTGTTAGCGTTGGTTTAATTTTATCTTCATGCGGAATGCAAAGTATTCCGCAAAGCAAAAATGATGTGGAAGCATCACTTGCAGAAATTACGAATCAGTACAAGCGCCGCGCTGATTTAATTCCAAATTTAGTTAGCGTCGTAAAAGGTTACGCATCCCACGAGAAAAGCACTTTGGAAGGCGTTATTGAAGCGCGTGCTAAGGCTTCGCAAATTACCATAGATCCTTCTAAAGTTTCACCAGAAAAATTGGCGCAGTTTCAAGCTGCTCAGGGTCAGTTGTCGCAGGCGTTAGGCCGCTTGATGGTCTTAAGTGAAAATTACCCAAACCTTAAAGCCGATACTGGCTTTCGCGATTTGCAAGCGCAAATTGAAGGTACTGAAAATCGTGTCACTGTAGCCAGAAATCGCTATATCGATTCGGTTAAAGGTTTTAATAACTTAGTAACTGTGCCGCCAACTAGCTGGACAAATTCAGTGCTGTATAAGCATGACAAAATGCCACAGTGGGATGTTGCTGCTGCAGAAAAAGAAAAAAACGAAGCTGCACCAGAAGTTAAGTTTTAGTAAACTATTTTGCTTACCATGCGCACAAACTTTTTATTTTTATTTGCATTCAGCCTAAGTTTTTCGACTTGGGCTTTTAAAGCACCGGCTTTAACGGGTCCAGTAATGGACGAAGCAGGCCTACTTTCCCGTGCAGCCGTTGCAGAAATCGAACAGACTTTATATGCGATCAAGCAAAAAAATGGTCCGCAAATTCAAGTCTTTGTTACGTCGTCACTACAAGACGAGGCCATTGAAAGTGTTGCAATTCAGATATTTGATCAGTGGAAATTGGGCGATGTTAAAAAAGACGATGGTCTTTTGTTTTTGATTGCTCCGGCTGAAAAAAAATTGCGCATAGAAGTTGGCCAAGGGCTTGAGGGCGATATTCCCGACGTCATTGCAAAGCGAATAATCTCGGATATTGTAAGTCCGTTTTTTAAGCGCGGCGAATACGATTTTGGTGTTGTTCAAGGCGTAGCCGCGTTACAAACATATTTAAATGCATCACCCGAGCAAAAAGCACAGCTGCAAGAGCGTGTTAATGATTCGGGTAGCAATCTAAACAAAGAAAACAAAACAAAAAAATATGGCTTCTTTTTTATTTTAGGCATTTGGCTGCTGTTATTTTTATTTAATCCATCAATGGCGTTAAGTTTATTATTCTTTGCGTTTTCACGTGGCGGTGGCGGCGGTCGCGGCGGCTTTGGTGGTGGGTGGTCAGGTGGCGGCGGAAGTTCATCCGGCGGCGGCGCTTCGGGGAGCTGGTGATGAAAATTAAAAATATTGATGGACTAAAAATTGAAAAAGCGATTGATGATTTTGAAAAGCAAGTCGATTGCGAACTGATCCCGGTCATCACCAAACAATCCAGTTACGTTGAACATATTTCATGGGTCATTTCATTGTTGTTACTGATATTTTTTATTGGCCTTATCGATGTGTTTTTGCACGATTCGTGGGAGTCCCGAACGATTTATTTTATCGTGGCACCCATTTTAGCAACCGTGCTGGGGCACCTTTTAGATAAGTCAGATTTGGTTGACCGCTTCTTTGTTTCGAAAAAAGAACGCAACCGGCAAGTTATGGAAAAAGCACAGCGCATTTTCTTTATGAAGCGAAACGAAGTGCATAAAAGCCGTCAGGCCGTCTTGTTATTCGTCTCAATTATGGAGCGTCGAATTGTGGTATTTCCAGATCCTGCGATGAAGCTAGAAGGCTTAGAACAATTACAAAACCAGCTGCTTAAAATAATACAAGACGACTTTAAAAAAGGACTTTTCGAGCAAGGCTTTTTAGATGCAATACAGTTTTTAAAAACCGAGCTTGCAGTAAAGTTTCCCCCAACTGCGGCACAATCCCAAAATCAACACTCGAATAAGTTGATTTGGTGGGACGTTTAGTTTAGTTTTTCAAGTATCAACCGTGCAGTCGTAGTTCAATGGATAGAATTCCCGGCTTCGAACCGGTAGGTTGCAGGTTCGAGTCCTGCCGACTGCACCAATTGTAAATTTTACACGGTTCTAACCGTCTAGTTCGAATATCAAAAATCTAAATTATTTCAATGTGCTAAGCAGTATTTACCATTGGTCTTTACATTACCTAAAAGTTATATTACCTTTAAGTAATGTGGATTGTTGAAATCGCTAAATCAGCAGAAAAAGAACTCAAAAAAGCGCCTTTAATAATTCGAGATTCTTTCGATGCCTGGAAAAACTTAATTGAACAATACGGTCCTTCAGGGATTCAAAGAATTAATGGATACTGGGATCATGCTTTAAAAGGTGAGTGGAAGGGTGCCAGATCTTCTTCGCTTAATGAGCAATGGCGTGTGATTTATGTTGTTGAAGGTAGTTCAGTTCGAATTATGGTTTTAAAAGTAACACCTCACGATTATAGGAGGAAATAATGTCTGCAGGGAAAAAAGTTAAAGAATTACTCAAAGGTGAGTTTGTACCGGCAAAAAAATATGGAAAGTTGACTCCAGGTAAAGCGTTAAAGATTTATCGTGAGTTACAAGGACTTACTCAAGCTGAGTTAGCTGAGAAATCAGGTTTGAAGCAAGCCACGATTTCATCGCTTGAGCATGATCGGGTTGTTATGGGAATTGATCGTGCAAAAGTTTTAGCGCGTGCCCTTAAGGTGCATCCAGCGGTATTAGCTTTTGCTGATTGGGATATGACATCGGAAGCAGCGTGAAATATGTCTACACATCAGTTCAATGAACAAATGCTGCCAGATGATTTATTTAGCTTAGGTGAACTTAAGCACCTTCGCATAGGAAATGAATGTCGTTTGCTTGATAAGCGCCGAACTCCAGGTTTTATCAAAAGTATCGATATGGACGCAGGATTTTTTCGTTGGGAGATTTCTGACTTTGAGGACCAAGGACAGTTCTGGGATGTTGAATTTGAACATGTTGGTAATTATCAATTTCAAAATAATTCAAGAGAATTGAACTCAGGCGAAGTAGAAAAGCTTAGTAAGCGTATTGAAAGTCTTAATAACTTCATTGAAGTTAAATCGACAGACGTCATTAAGCATCAAAATAACGAATCTATTAAATTGGCTACTGTGGAGATTTTAAATTGGTTGGATCGTAATTCTGAATTTTTTCAGCAGACTTCGCCCATTGATTTTCAATCTCTTATTGGGCTGGATTAAAGCTATGCAAATTGTCATGGCTGAAATGGGTCTAAAGAATTATACTGGGCGAGGTCTGAGGACTAAAAAAGTCTTTGATGGAGTTGGGAATTTAGAAAACCGCCAAAAATATATTCGTTATCGACTTGCTTTTTTAAGAGCTCTGTTTTGTAATCTCGGTATGAAAACGGTTGAGTTGTATCGAGGAATGAGTTCAGAATGGGATTGGAAAACAGAGGATTTGCTGCAGAACCGATACTGGTCGTCATGGACAATACTTAGGTCATAATCTTCAAACTGAGTCGATATAAGCTGTCTAATCCCTTGCCAGTATCAAAAAGAGTCACTCAACGAAAAATAAGTATATTAGTAGCCTTCTCGAATATAACCCTTACGGCGACCTTTACTTTAAATTTTAAGCAACCGATAGGAATATAGGAATTGCTCAATTTAGGAATTTAATGCTATTCTATAAAAGCATAAGGAGGCTCAAATGGCGGCAAAACAAGCTAAACTCTTAACAGTGGCAAGCAATGGACAAATTAGTATTGGCAAGACTTGGGCTGGTCGCCAAATAGTTATTGAGGAAATTGGCGACAGCGAACTGCATATCAAAGCAGGTTCTTTTGTCCCGGACTCTCAAAAAACTTTTAATACAGATGAAGCGAAAGAAGCTTTGTTCGATTTTAATAAATGGAGCGAAAACAAACCAAAATCTATAAAATCTTCTGACGTATTTGCTAAACTAAGAAAACAAAAAATCGCTCGTGGCAAATAAGAAAAGTCCTTTATCAAACCAGCATGAGCCAGTTCTTTGTGATTTAAACTTTCCTCGATTGCAAAATGAATTATTAGATCTTGAATTGGTAGAGTTTGACCAAGTTGAAGACACAGTTAAAAAAATTGAAAAAATGACTTGGGATCAGATTTATAAGACATCTTCAAAAACTCAAAAAAGAGGACTCAACTGGGAAATCATTGAAAATCAAGTCACCCTGTCTGGTAAAAAGATCGCATCAATTCGTATTTCTAAGAAATTCCGAGCTCGTGTTTGTCGTGATGGTAAATTCATGCGATTTATTTCGCTTCATCCAGATCACGATAGTGCTTACAATGAAGGTGGCGACGAAGCTTTATAACTTCTTGACGATTAAACGCTTCTGACACACCAATTAAATTTGCAATAGCAATGTACGAACTGTATTTTTTTACTAAATATTTCAAATTTGAGGCGGAAAGCAGTTTGGATTCAGGATAAGCTTCAAACTCAGAATACAAAACAGGCTCAGTTCGATTTAATTGATTCATCCAAAGAAAGCCTGGTTCATCTACTTCGGGCTCTCGCGCACCAATTAAGTCTTATGCCATCTGCATTAAAATACTCTAAATTTCGGAAATACAAACGATCGTAATCTTTTTATGGAATTAATGATAGTGCTAAAGTCATAGCACAAGACATTTCGTCCTGCTGTTTAATGTAAAATTGCTCCATACCTAATCGTTGGCAACTCTTGATACTGCTCATCGGAAGCGACTGGAGATGAAGAATATCAAAATCAAATTCTTTGGGAAGACCAACAAGTACATGAGGCTGAACAGGACCTTTTTCCACAATTTGTTGATCTCTAGCTTTTACTCTTTCGCAAGCTTTTATAACCTGTGGCCCAGAGGCCGCTAACATCGCAGCCGAGTTCAGTCCTATTCGACCGCCTTTTGTGGCTGCCGCTAACGCTGAAATTTGCGCAGGGGTTACGGCTTTTATAAAAGTAAATGCAATAATCATTTCTGCTATTGAGCTGGCAGCATTTTCTTCATAAATACTCCGCATACAGTAGTGCATACGGGCTAAGTCAGGGTCAGGCTTAGCTTTTTTTTCTGAAAGTCCTAATTCATCCATAGCCTCGCGGGCTGACCCCTCTTCAAATAATTTATGCAATTTCGAGGACGAAAAACCGCCCCGAAGCTTAAGCGCCAATTCATTACGTTCGGTTTCTTTCTTGGAAAAATAAATACTCATAGCACTGTCGAATGATATAACTTTCGATTCGTCCGTTCGCACAAAGCCGCTATCCGAGTTGAAGTCACCGTCTCGGATTTCAGCGTCCGTTACTGGTTTGCCGGTCTTTTCAGAAATAACCATGGCGCGGTTTTTTTCTACCACATCGTAAATTTCCCGGCTGGAAAGAAATGGGGCGGCTGATTCTGAAAGCTTAACTAAAGTCTCAAGTGCGTCTACTTGATAGGGTAAAGAAATTAAAAATGATGTCGTAGATGAATCATACCAAGCAACAGGAAAAATAA
>JANPNP010000429.1:0-1565 GCA_031427535.1 Bdellovibrionales bacterium
GATTGAAACCACTCTTGAATGCTTGTGAAGTTCTGGCAAATTTGATTGTGAATATGCGACTGTGTATTCATTGGTGTAACCTATCAGTAATTTGTTTTTCTAACTTTTCCGAAAACTTTGAAAATTTTGTAACAGTTTGCAGATTGATGTTTAGATCGTTTAGTTTGTAGGACTCGAACAATCGTAGTTTATCTAGCATTGAAACTAAGATTTTTTCTTTGAAATCCTCTTGCAAAGAATCTTTCTTAGTTTGTGCGTATGCACGCTGGTAAATAGATATTAAAAGCTCGGTAGCTACTTGATTTAGTTCCGATTGATTTTGCTCCATCACATACAATAGGTATTTCTGTGCTTCGCCGACGTAATCGAGCTCTTCTAAAATAAGTTGGTCGTAATTTAAGTTTAAAGTCTGCTGTAAAGTGACGTACAGTACATTTGTCTGTATCGTTGCGCGGGGCTTTTCATCGTCTAGCATTTTTTTATATTTTAAAGCCACAATCTTGTTTCCAACACGAAAATAATTTTTCATTAATGCGGCTTTTAATTTAAATGCTAGCACATGCTCGGTTTGGCGATTCAAAAGCAAATTCAAGGCTAAAATAGATTTTTCTGGTAAACCTAATTTTTCATAAATTAACGAGATATTCCAAAGTGATAAATCGTAAATTAAATCTGACTTTTCTTCAGGTTCAGCCGTTAGGCTAAGAAAGAATGGTTCAGCTTTGGCATACTGATCGTTGGCCATCAAAGCTTTTCCCTTTTCAAAAATTTGCTGACGCTGACTTAAGGGTTGCGCATCAGAATTGCCAAATAAAGAACAGCTGGTTGTTAGCGATATTAATAAAAAGCAGCTAAGATAAACGAATAATATGGTCGTAATTTTCTTTAAGTTGCTGGACATGTTCTGTATTTTGACTGAACTCGTAGCATTTGTACACTGTCTGCTGCGAAGTAAAAGACTGTATGCGTAGTTGCAGCTGGTCTTCCAGACTTTGATAGTAGTGAATGACCTGATTCAAGCGATTTTCGTTTGGATTATTTTTGATAAACTGGGGGACAGCGGCCAACCATTCAGGAACCCGGTTAATTACTACAGACGTTAATCTGTATCCCTGCGTGCGAATTTCGCGGGATAACTTTCCTGCCTCTTTTAAGCGCGAAGGATCCAATCCTGTAACCAGAAAAAATTCTGTATGTGGTGAAATGAGCAAGCGGTGACAATTCATAACATAAGTTTCAAGTGGTTTCTGCCAGCGCTGAATAGCTCCGAAAAATGCCGCAAGCTCTTTTATAAACTCGGACCCGGTTAATGTTTCCAGGGCTTTTAAAACTTGGGTGGTACCGACATTTAAAATTTTCTTAAACACCGATTGAGATTCTGCATCCTGCCGAAACCAGCTAGTTACCCCTTCGTTAAATAACTGAGCAATTTTTTCTGGGGCTTTTAAAAAACTCCAGGTGTGTTGAGCGGGCGGCGTATCCAGAATGACTAAATCAAACTCATTGCTGGCAACATGCCGGTGCAAAGTCAGTAGTGATGTAAATTCCTGTGATCCACTAAGCCG
>JANPNP010000430.1:0-12384 GCA_031427535.1 Bdellovibrionales bacterium
AATCCTAGTAACCCTCAAATCTCAGAATGAACCGCATATCCGCAGCTAATGTGCATCGAACAATCGTTACTAGCGAACTAAAAAGTGTATGACGTTTTTGAGCTTCGGCCCGAAATACTATCCCTGTAATCACTTTTAAGCCATACCCAGCTGGAATACTTCTAGCTAGGTAGTGAATACAGGAGATTTTTATGAAACAACTTATCTTTGGCTTTTTAATTCCAATAGCATTTATAGCCCCGCAAATTGCAATAGCCGGCATGGATAAAGATAAATTCGTTAAGCAGTGCATGCAACTTGCTACCAAACGCATGAATGCAAATTCTATTTACTCTTGTGAAGCAGCATCAAAGAAAGATGCTGCCGAATTACAGTCTGTAAAATTAAATTCTAAATTCAGCATCAATACTAAAGGCGCTCGTATTGGAGTATGGGGCGATGGGGTCAACGACTACCGCTCTGAGATTGCCGTCATTTTAAAATCAGGAGTTTTTGGCTTTGGGTCGAAAGCTTTACGCGTGCACTGTGACGAAAATAAAGCGGGTGCAGTAATTCTGAAAAATGATTTCATCACGGTCGATATTAAAAACAATGTTGATTTTCAAACCACTGCAAATGTCATCTGCCGCTAATTTAAAATGTTACACGCCAGACCAGTCGCCAAGTCGCACGACCTCAGTTGTAAGGGATACTTTTTTTTCAGCCATTACGGTCTGCTGCACATGCATCATGACATTCCACGTATCAGTGGCAGTTGCTGCCCCTAGATTTACAATAAAATTTGCGTGCTTCAGTGATACCTGCGCGTCACCTAATCGATAACCTTTCAATCCGCACTGATCAATTAAATGGGCGGCCTTGTAACCAATAGGATTACGAAACACAGACCCGCAACTTGGCATGTCTAATGGTTGCTTCGTCAAACGAATTTTATTTGCTTCCCGCACCTTAGTTAAGACATCTTTATCTTGATTCATCGGCCAACTGATTTGCACGTTAGTGATAATTCCTGGTTGCCACCCGTCACAGTGGCGGTAAGCAACTTTTAAATCCGCCCGATCAATTTTTTTTACAGCGCCATTAAAATCCATCACTTCGATCCAGTTAACAAAGTCCATGAATTCGCGCGGCTGAAATTGCTCTGCAACTCCGGCATTCATGGCAACACCGCCGCCGACATCACCAGGCAAACCCGCAAGAAAAAGCGCTGGTGCCAACTGATTTTTTAAAAATGCTTTTAGCAGTTCTGACTTTGTTGTTCCAGCCAAGCACTGAATGACCAATTTATTATTTTCAACATTTGTAGTGATCGCAGAAAATCGTCGCAAACAAATTGTTAGACCGCGAATACCCTTATCGGAAATTAAAATATTTGATCCGCCGCTAAATAAGGTTACGGGCCAGCTTTGTTCTTTTGCCTTAGACAAAACCGTACGCAGCTCATCCACAGTTGTAGGCAGACAAAACGTATCCGCTGTTCCACCAATCAACCAAGATGTATATTCAGCTAAATTAACGTTTTCTAAGATTTTCAAGAATTTCCATTCCTAACTTCCATCCGTCACCTGCACCTAACGTAATAAATACGTCGCCAGCTTTAAGTTCTTTCAGAATTTCGGTCGCCAGATTTAAACTTTTAGGCAGGTGTCTTTTTGCGATCATCGTTATTTCTGCAGTTAATCTCTCTGAGTTAATGCCTGGGATTGGCTGTTCTCCTGCTGGGTAGACGTCAGCTAAAAATAAATAATCCGCCTGTGCAAAGCAAGACTTATAATCGGCCCAACAGTGCTCGGTGCGCGAATAGCGATGGGGCTGAAAATAAACCACGACTCGGTTTTTATCGTACTTTTCTTTAAACGCTTGCAGTGCGGCGCGCACTTCGGTTGGATGATGTCCGTAATCATCATAAACCTTTATCCCACTACCTTCGCCTTTGTAATGAAAGCGGCGGTCAACTCCTTCAAAGTTTTTTAAGCCATGGGCACATTGCTCGAATGTAATTCCAGCTGCCAGTCCAGCACCTATGCTAGCTGCAGCGTTTAAGGCATTGTGCCTTCCCGGAATGTTTAAGGCGAAATCGCCTAAAAGTTTTTTAGCAGAATCAGAATTATTAAATAATTTGTAACTGCCTTTTTCACCTTCTATGACGTAATCATTTTTAGGATCAAAACCGTAATAAAGAATACGCTTCGGATAGTTCTGAAAAATTTCCCGAATGACCGGATCGTCACCGCAAACAATCATCAACCCATAAAACGGGATGCGATTTGCGAATTCATAAAAAGCGCGCTTCAGATTTTCAAAGGTTTTATAGTGATCCATATGATCGGAATCAATATTCGTAATAATAGCAATTTCAGGCGACAACTTGTTAAAACTTCCGTCGCTTTCGTCAGCCTCTGCAATCAGCCATTCACCAGTACCTAGTAAGGCAGTTGATTTGATGCGCTCGAAGCGCCCACCCACCACAATTGTTGGGTTCAGATCTGCTTCCAGAAACACCGACGAAATTAAGCTTGTTGTTGTGGTTTTGCCGTGTGTACCCGCTACCGCAATACCACGCTTTAAGTGCATAATTTCAGCCAATGCCTCGGCGCGCGGAATTAACGGAATTTGTTTCGCACGAGCTTCTACAATTTCGGGATTTGAAAACGGTATGGCGCTTGAGTAAACAACAACGTCGGCTTGACCAACTTGTGCGGCTTGATGCCCTTTAAAAACTTTTATTCCGAATGATTTAAGTCTTTCAGTATTGGCATTTTCGCCAGCGTCCGAGCCCGTTACCGTCGCGCCGATATTGTGCAGCAGCTCTGCCAAGCCACACATGCCTATTCCGCCGACCCCTATAAAATGAAATTTTGCTGTCTCAAGTTTCATAAACCTATTTCTTTGTGAATATCACGAGCAATTGTTGTTGCAGCATTAGTAGCTGCCAATTTTTTTAAATTAGTACTTATCATTTCACGAGATTTCAAATCTGTCATGAGTTGGTGCAGAATTTGCTTTAGGTCTTCCATTTGAAATTGGTTTTGCAAAATCATAAAACCAGAATTGTTTTTTATTAAAGTCTCGGCGTTTTTACGTTGGTGATCGTCAGCTGCCGGAAGTGGAACTACCACCGGAATTACACCGAAACAGGCCGCTTCAGCGATCGTACTGGCGCCGCCACGACAAAACTGCACGTCGGCTTTTCGGTAGTACTTTGGCATATCGTAAATAAAATCGTGCACGTCGACACATGCAATTCCCGCATATTTGTCTTTCATTTTTTGAAAATCTGCAGTTCCGGTTTGATGCACCAGGTGAATTTTTGACTGCAGCTGAGGATTTTCTAAAACATAGTCCGATATTTTTTGATTTAAAAACAACGAACCCTGACTGCCACCAAAACAAAGAATTTCAAATTTATCATTCGCAGTCTTTGGATGCAACCTGGCCTCTTCAATTTCTGCGCGGAGGGGCATGCCAACTATGTCATTTTTTTTAGTTTTTAAAAATAAAGCAGCATCAGCAAAGACTAAATAGGATTTAAAAACGAATCGGGATAACAGCCTGTTTGCCATTCCTGGGTGTGCGTTCGGCTCCCACAACGCGGTTTTTAAACCCATTAAAGATGCAGCAAGCAGGAAAGGTACCGATGCATAAC
Source organism: Bdellovibrionales bacterium (assembly GCA_031427535.1). Taxonomy (GTDB): domain Bacteria; phylum Bdellovibrionota; class Bdellovibrionia; order Bdellovibrionales; family Bdellovibrionaceae; genus Pseudobdellovibrio. Next base: position 3,647 of record JANPNP010000430.1, read on the forward strand.
CACCCACTCCAAGTACAAATTTCGGTCGGTATTTTCGTAGTAAAGTTACCGATTGAAAAAATCCAATAAAAATTGCTACTAAGGTTTTTAATTTCTTAATAGGATTACCAGAAAAATTTAGCTTTCCACTTTGAATTAGATGCAATGGCAAATTTTCTTTTGCCATAATTTTTTGTTCTAAGCCAGCAGCAGTCCCCACAAAGCGCACTTCGTACTCTGGATATAATTTTTGAATTGCACGACCTATAGCAATAGCTGGGTAGATGTGACCGCCTGTGCCGCCACCTGCAATCATAATATTGGCTTTAGTTTTCATGCATTTCAATATTCAGTATCGTTCCGAATAGAAAGCTTAAAATAAGTAACGAGCTGCCACCGTAACTTAAAAATGGCATTGTTAAGCCTTTAGTTGGTAGTAGTCCCATGACAACGCCAACATTTATAAAAACAGAAATCGCAAAAGTTAATACCAAACCAAGAACCAATATTTTTTTAAATTGATCGGCAGTTTTTAAAGCGATTTGAAAGCCGCGGAAAATTACAAATATATAAAGGCCTAAAATCGCCACCAAGCCAAGAAAGCCCATCTCTTCACTAAATATGGCCATGGTAAAATCGGTGTGGGCTTCCGGTAGAAAAAATAACTTACCTTGGCTTTGACCCAATCCCTGGCCTGTTAAACCACCAGAATGTACGGACAACATGCTTTGAATAACTTGAAATCCTTTTTGTGCGGGATCTGACCACGGATCTAAAAACGCTTGCACCCGAGCCCGGCGGTATGGCGAATGCCACACGACGAAGTAAAGTATGGGAATGGCTGCAACAGCTGATGCGACAAGCCACTTCAAATTTAACCCAATAGTAAATAACAATGCCACAGCGACTAACGAAATGATCACGAAGCTTCCGAAATCAGGCTGCTTCAGTAACAGTGCAATGGGCACAGTCAGCATTAAAAATATCCATCCCCACTTTACTTTACGTAAATGATTCTGATGTCGACAGACAAGGCTTGCGAATAAAAAACTAAACGCTATTTTTAAAAGTTCTGAGGGTTCAAATCGCAGTCCCAGCGGCAATTGTAACCACCGAGCGGCTCCGCCGACACGAACCCCTAGCCCCGGAATGAAAGTAGCTCCTACCAATACAAATGCAATTGGCCACAAGGCCCAGCTCCACTTACGATAAATTTCAAAGGGAATTTGAGTGGCGACTACAAGAGCAAAGCCTGCTAGCACAGTAAACATCATCTGACGCTTGAAAAAATACAGACCGTCTCCGTAGGATTCGGTCGCAAAAATATAACTAGAGCTGTAAACTTGAACTAGCCCTATTCCAAATAGGGCTACAATAGATAAAAATAAACTAGATGAAAGAAACTTGGTCTTCAAAGGACCTCAATGTCATTTAAATTTTTTAACGATCTCTTTAAAATAGTCGCCTCTCTCGGCGTAGCTGTCAAACATATCAAAGCTTGAACAACCTGGCGACATCAGCACGATATCTGCAATCCTAGACTTTTGGTAAGCTATCAGCACGGCTTCCTCAAAAGTTCCGATCAGATACGTTTCTGAAAAATCCCCTAGATCGCGGTTGATACGCTCTTTCGCTTCACCAACCAAAATTAAGGTTTTTACTTTTCTTTTCACCACATTTCGTAGTGGTTCGTAATTTAAATTGGTATCTTTACCACCGGCTATTAGAATTACATTTTCATCGAAGCAATCCAGTGCCCGCATAACAGCGTGCACGTTTGTTGCCTTTGAATCGTTATAAAATAACACGCCACCAACTTTTCGAACGTATTCTAAACGATGTTTTAGTCCTAAAAAGGTATCAATAACTTTTTGCACAGCTTCGTGGCTTGCGCCGTATTCACGCGCTAAAAGTAACGCCGCCATAACATTTTCAATCGAATGCTTACCCTTCATTTTAATATTTTTTATCGAGAATGTTTCGATCTCGGGGCCCGTGCGCACGCGCAGCTCGTCGCCAACGTTAACGGCACCACCAATATTCATAATTTGTGGTTCTAATGCCGGTTTTCTTGAAAAGTAAAAGATTCGTCCACGCTGCACAGCAGGGTCACGCGCAAGTTCGACCACGGCATTGTCATCTGCATTTAAGATAGACGTAGAGGCCTGACTGGTATTTTTAAAAATACGGCGTTTGGCATTTACATATTCTTCCATCGAGCGATAACGATCTAAATGGTTTTCAGCTAAATTTGTAAAAACAATATTTGCAGGGGAATATTCGTTGCAATGCTCAAGCATGAAACTAGAAACTTCAGCAATGACAACTTTCGCTTTTTTATCTTGCAGCAAATAGTTTGTGATCGGGCTTTCGTTCGACCCGCCTACCCAGACATCAATTCCGCTTTCACGAAGCATGGCTTCAGCAATGCGTGCAACCAACGTTTTTCCGTTGGTTCCGGTAACACCGACGATGGGCTCTTTTATAAACTGTGATGAAAATTCAAATTCACCCGTAATTTTAATTCCCTGTTGGCGGGCATATTCGAAAATTTTCAAGTGCGGCGCTACCCCTGGGGACAGAATTACTAAATCCTGTGACAGAAAGGTCTTAGGCGAATGCGAGCCTAACTCAAATTTTATATTTGTATAGCCATCAAGCTGATCCAAGGTATTAGAAAGCTCGGGCTTCGATTTGTGATCGGTTACCGTAACTTGCGCTTCATGCTTGGTTAAAAATTTGGCAAGGGCCACACCTGTTTTACCTAACCCAACGATCAAAATCTTTTTATCTTTTAATTCCGAAACTTCTTTCCACATACGACACGATCCTTTTTTTTCAACACTGTTTAAATTATCTTAACTTTAAAGTTGCAAGACTAAGTACTGCTAGCAAAATGGATATAATCCAAAAGCGTACAATAATTTTGGTCTCCGTCATGCCGCCCAATTCAAAGTGATGATGAATAGGAGCCATTTTAAATATTCGCTTTCCGGTTAGCTTAAACGAAATAACTTGTGTGATAACCGACAAGGCTTCGACAACAAATATACCACCCAGAAAAACCATTAGAATTTCGTTCTTAGTAAACACCGCCATGGCACCTAAAAACCCGCCAAGACTTAAACTACCGACATCCCCCATAAAGACTTGTGCTGGGTACGTGTTGAACCATAAAAATCCCAACCCACCCGCAACCATTGCTGCAGTTAGTGGTGCTAGCTCGCCAGCACCAGAGACGTGCGGAATTTGTAAGTATGTCGCGATTGATAAATGGCCTACGATGTAAGCGAATAACCCCAATGTCGTTGCAGCAACAATTACGGGAACAATCGCTAATCCGTCTAAACCGTCTGTTAGGTTAACAGCATTTGCCGTACCAACTATGACCAACGCGCCAAACAGAGAATAATACATTCCAAAATCAAGTACGACTTGCTTCATAAACGGTATTGAAACCGTTGTACTTAAATTGTATTTTTGGATTAAAATAATTAGAACTGCGACTGAAATTAAAAATTCGCCCCCAAGACGTAATTTTCCAGACAAGCCTTTTGAATTCTTTTTTGAAACCTTCATGTAGTCATCGAAATAACCTATCAATCCGAAACCCCACGTAATAAAAACGGTGCCGATCACAAGCGGGTTTGTAACATCAATCCATAACACCAGTGGAATAAGTGTGCTTAATAAAATAAGCCAGCCACCCATGGTCGGTGTGCCAGCTTTTTTTTGATGTGTCTGTGGACCGTCATCACGAATACTTTGTCCGAAATGTTTTTCCTTTAGCTTTTGAATAAACTTTGGTCCCCAAATTAAACACAGAAAAAATCCGGTAAAAAAACTGATGAAGGTACGAACTGTTATGTAACGAAAAACATTGAATGCTGATACGTGATCAGCCAGCGAATAAAGCCATTGATAAACCATTTGTAAAGTACTAGCACAAAGTCGTTATCAAATTCAAGTAAATTATCTTAAGTGCTTGAAACTAATAAGTATTTTTGATTTTGCAGGTCCCAGGTTCAATTCCAGCACATCCTACCACTTTTCTTAAAAATGCGAAAACATAATTTAAATTCATATGCTCAGAATCGCTGGCAGCGAAGCAAATTTTATTTCTCAGGTATTCTCAGGTTTTTTAAATTCTTCCAGAACAAGGATGGTAACCCTTTTGATGATTATCTGTAATGCAAAGCTTAGGCAGCGGTGAATAGCTCACTGTCCAGAGACCTTGGGTTTCTTTACAAGCATGAAGCCATGAGTTACAAAGAAGCCAACAGGAAAGAGGACGTAATGAAGTCAAAATTATCTTTTATAACAATATTTTTACTAACTGTCGAATTTCCTTGGCTTGTGCCAGCCGATTTCCATCATGCTGTGCCACTCTTAAATGCTTGAGCAGCAGTTATTGTTTGGTAATTTCCACTGGCACACTATGGCTGTCAAGGATGTCTTTTTTTGCGCGCTTTTTTCTGTAGCTTTCCCCGGTAATGACGATCTGATGACTGCCATGCTGAAGTTTATCCACGATGGTGTCTAATGCGAGTTCGTCGTCGATAATTTCGTTCCAGTTTTTCAGCGGGAGTTGCGTCGTAAACAGCGTGCATTTTTCTTGGCGTTCTTCCAAAATATCATGCAAATCTTGAACGATTTGTGGCTGAAGTTTTTTAAGGCCAATATCATCGATAATTAAAAAATCTGTTTTTATAAACTTGTCTCGAAGTTTCAAATAACTACCGTCAGTTCGCGCCATCAAAAGTTTTTCGATAAAAATACTGACACCCATAAATATTGTTGTAAACCCATGTCGGCAGGCCTGGTGACCCAATGCTGTTGCTAAAAATGTTTTTCCGATTCCAGTTGGGCCGGTGATTATGATATTTCTGGGACTGGCTTTGATAAAGCTTAGATGCATTAGCTCTTTAATTTCTGGTTTATTCAAACTGCGGTTAGCAGTGTAATCCAGAGATTCAAAGCTTGCTTGCGATCTAAAATTTGCAAACTTTAGCCGGCGATTAATTTTATTAATTTCTCGGTAGTTTTTTTCATCCGTAATCAACGCCGACAACAGATCACTTCCGCTCCAACCTTGGCTCTGAGATTCTTGAAGTCTTAGATCAACTGTTTTTAGCATTCCAAATAATTTCATTTCAGATATTTGATTTTTTGTTTGTTCCAACATTTTGCAAATTTCCTTTTTTAGTTAGTGAATATTGTTTAACCCGCGTAAATGCGGATTGTGATTTTTTCGATTGATTTGTTCGTCTGTATTTTGTTTGACCCCCGATCTGGTTTTTATCACTCGTTCTAAATATTGAATGTTGTGGTTGTTAAATAAATTAGCTCCCTTGCAGGCACCTTCCAATAGTACGGCACTATACTTCCAAGACAGCGCGACAATACCCTGACACCGTCGCATATGCTTTAACGGCAAATCCCCCTCAAGTAGGCCCTTTACAAGCGCTAAACACTCAACGCCGACTTTGGCAGCCTGATTTATTATTTTTTGAATATCTTCTTCTGCAAACGCCTGATGCGCCGGTGGATAATGACTCGAGTCAGTTATAAATTTTCTAACAGTTTTACCTCGAGCGTGAACTGCTACGCGATCGCCATTTACAAAAATTTCTACAGTCTTAGCTGTAGCCCAAATATCTAAACTTTGACCGCGATGCTGATGCGGTGAAGAATAATAATTCTGATCAAACATTAAATGACAATCGCGACTGAGAACAGCCTTGTGATAAACCGCCACTTTGTAAGTTTCAACAGGTAAACTGCGTAAAGATTTCAGCTCTTCTAAATACATTTCTTTACGCGTGCGTTTAAATATACGATGAACTTTATTATTTAAAATTTCTAAATGCTCTCGCAAACATTGATTTAATTCTAAAAGCGAAGTAAATGTTCGGTGGCGCACTTTCATAAAAAAATATTTTTGAAAAATCTGAATAGTTCTCTCAACTATAGCCTTGTCTGTCGGACTTTTCACTCTAGCGGGAAGGACTGCGATTTCATAGTGTTCCGCCATACGCGTGTAGGCTTGATTGATAACCGGGTCGTATCTGTGTGCTTTTGTGACGGCGCTTTTTAAATTATCCGGCGCAAGACTTTGCGGAACGCCGCCGAAGTATTCAAACATATTCACATGGCTTTGTAAAAAATCAGAACTGGATTGACTCATACTAAATTCTGCGAATGCAAATCGTGAATGACAAAGCACTCCGACAAACAAATGTGTGCGCCTTACTTCACCCGTCGCGGGATCTAAAATATCAATACCGTCACAGTAATCAATCTCGGCGCGCTCGCCAGGTCTATGGATCTTAACCATCGTCGCCACTGATAAATTTATGTTCTTATGTGCTTGCTTCCAAAAGCCCGGATACTGCACTGACAGCTTTTGTAACTCGAAAAGTTCTTCGTAAATAATATTTAACGGAACACCTGACAGAAATTCACGGCGCACATTTTCCCAATCAACCTGAGCACTCCAGTGCGATGATGCCGCTGGAATTTTATTTTCATCTTCAGATGCATTGCTTTTTATTTTTTCAACATACTTGTTGATGGTGTTGCGGTGGATTTTTAAAGCCCGCGCAATTTTACGGTTTGTTAAACCCAAATTTAAAAGTCGTTTGATCTCGCTAAGTTCTTTCACGTTGAGCCCTTTTACTGCCATTTTGATCACTCCCTGATGTTAGACCTTGATGATCAAACATGCCGGAATGGATGGCGATTAAGGCTGCTCAGATTTTAATTATAACGTGGCACAACATGAAGGAAATTGGCTGGCACACGATCGTGGAAATCGAGTGGCACAGCATTCAGGAAATTACGTGGCACAAGATCGCGGAAATTCGACACGTTGGCCCACATAAGGTTCTGTCGTCATTTCTAGAGACAACTATCAAACACCCTAAACCTTATTGGACATCATTTCAAAAGAAGCGGATGATGCTCTAAAAGTGCTTTTGGCCAAAGTTAGAGATGGCTTTGATGGCGGCTATATTGAACGAAGTGATCTTGTAAATTGGATTCTTTTTAATCATGAAAAATTGATCGGAGAATCCGAGATTCGGACTATCAGAACGGCATACTTTGACGAGATGTTGGCATGGAATCGGCTAACAAAGCTTGCAAACCAAGAAGGCATCTAAAAATGTTGATTTTCAATGCACCATTTGATATGGTAGGTTTAGGGTGAACAAAGTTCGAATTATAGAAGATGGCGTCACCTACTTTGCTGATGGGCGATACGAAGCCCGTATCAAGGTACTTGAAGTTCCTAGAAGTCTAAAGTTCCCCGATGGCTTCAAGGTAAGTTGTGTTTTACTGGATAAGAACAGTAAAACTGTAAGGTTAGTTTTAGATAACCATCAGCCCTTTGGTTATCATATTCATACGGCGCTTCCGCAAAATAAAAATGCGCGGCTCCAAGTGGATGTAAAAAACTATGCTGAAGCTATTAGATTATTTTTCCGAGAGGCTAGAAAGGTTGCCAATGAAGAAAAGTAACGCTTTAAAAATAAAATTTAGAAGCTTAGATCAATGGGAAAAAGAACTTCTTAATCTTCCTAAATCTAAAAAAGGTTATGTTCAGCCGAAAGACGTTGTTATTTTTGATTCACTGAATAGCTTTCGTAACTTTATGACATTGCAAAAGCTAGAGCTTTTAACAATTATTGCTTCAGCAAAGCCTAAATCTGTTTACGAGCTATCCAAAATGCTTGATAGAGCATTGGGTCCTGTTCAAAATGACTGCAAGGGCCTTGAAGGGCTTGGATTTATTATTCTTGAACAAGAAAAAAGTGGTCGTAAGACAATAATTCCAAAACTTAAATTTAATTACGACAGAATTATTGTTGAACTACCCGATCACCATTACGAGCTTTCATTTAAAGCTGCTGCTTAATAGTTGATGTTATTTTAGAAACTTTTTGGCTATTTTTACCGATCACGCTTTTAAACGGAGATCAAAAAAATGGTCGAACTTAAAACGGAAAATGTTGAAAGGTCAGATTTTAAAAACCGAAACTTGTTCTTTGAAAATAAAATAGAACCCATGTGGGCTTCAACGAAGGTTGCAGCTGCCATTCTAGGAATAAGTCCTAATGCTTTACGAATTAGAAAATGTCGTGGGCAAATTGAATGTCGATGGCAAGGCTTTGTATGAAGTCTTTATAAAAATAAGAGATAAATCCGGTAAGCAAGTCGCAAAACGAAAACGCTTTTCTACTGAACGTGAAGCCAAGCGATGTTCACAACGTAATTTTTAATGATTGCAAAGCAACGTCTAGCTACACGCAAAAAGGACTTCTAAAAATTGTAAAGCGTATTTTTAATCTAGCAATCGAAGAAGCAATTATTGTTAGAAATCCTGCTGTTGGTATTCGAGTCAGATGTGCTGAGGCCAACCAAGCCGTTCTTAATAAAAGTGAAGTTGAAATCCTACTGAGTGAGGCTCGGCGTACAGAACACCGATTTTTTCCTCATTGGATGCTCGCGCTTTTAACCGGAATGCGCTCTGGTGAACTTTACAGTCTAAGATGGACCGATGTAGATATTGTCACTGGCAAAATCAGCATCAGTAAGGCTTGGACAAAGTGCAATGGCGAAGGCCCAACCAAGACTGCAAAAAACCGGATTTATCCAATATCAAATGAATGTCGAAAGTATCTTGAGGAGCTTCGAACAACTAATGCAAGCGATTCTGAATATGTCCTACCCCGACTGTGGGAATGGAGCCAAGGAGA
>JANPNP010000431.1:0-2263 GCA_031427535.1 Bdellovibrionales bacterium
GCCTGGGAAGTCTTCGCCAAGAAGGCTTCCACCAACGTACGGTTATTGCGCTACTTTCCGGCTGGATCCTTTCCGGCTTATGTTTTTACTCTTTTTTCGACTCTAACACCGAGATCGATCGCAATCGATTCACCATGAAATCCGAACAGGCCGAGCTTGCAATACAATCACGATTGAAAGATTACATCGCTCTTCTTGATAGCGGTGCCGGGCTGTTTAATGCGTCCGATTTTGTTTCTAAAAATGAATGGGCTATATTTACCGAACGCTTTATCCTTAACGAAGACTATGCAAGCATAGAAACTATTTCGGTAGCGTTTGCGACCGACACCTTGGATAAAAAATATTTTTTAAAAAAGCACCGCATTGAAAAAGAGGTTCCCGATCTAGAGTTTAAGGTTGTGACACGACGTAAAGAATCTCACATTGTGACTGACCCAGACGTAAATGTTATTATTACGTATGTTGAACCTTACGCTACGAAAAAAAAAGTCGTGGGTTTAAACTTATCATCTGAAAAAAATCGCTATGAAGCGCTTATCAGGGCCCGCGATACCGGTCGTGCATCGGCATCTGGCCATATTCACCTGACACTGGATAAAACTGAGCGTCCAGCGTTTATGTTGTTTACTCCAATTTATAATAACGGTGCACCTATAGCGACAACTAACCAGCGAAAGGCAGCATTTAAAGGAGTCATTTATGCTCCGATAATTTTTGACAAGTTTATTGCAAGTGCTATCGATAAATTTTCCGATGAAGTTCATTTAACTGCTAGTTATGAATTTGACTATCCCGTGCAAGCGCCACAAATCGTGTTTAAATCCAAGTCCGAACCAATAAATTCGCGGGTAAAAATAGTTAAGCAGTCAAAGCTTGGTGGCCAACCCATAACCTACACGTGGCGAAAGGCATCTGCATTTCAGCCGACCTCAAGCTTAGGTTTTGCTTTGATCAGTTTTTTGGGGTCACTCATATCCCTTCTGCTAGCCATGATGCTATCGACTTTGCAAAATTTAACTTTGCGCGCACAAGCGCTTGCCAAAGCGCAGACCAAAGAAATAGTGGGACAAAATCGTATTTGGAAATTACTAACCGACACATCGCCGGTTGGAATTTTCTTAACCGACGCTAAGGGCAAGTGCACTTATGTTAATCCGATGTGGGGAAAACTTGCTGGACGAAGCTGCGAACACGTAATTGGTGATCAATGGATGGAAGCGATCCATCCAGAAGATTTCGAAAATGTTTTGCAAAGTTGGAAAGAATTAATTCGCGGCGGCGATTTCGACTGCCACTTCAGATTCCTACAGCCTGACTTAACCACAGTAAATGTATGGACTAAGGCCATTTCATTGGTTAACGAGCTTGGTGTGGTCACAGGCTATCTTGGAATTATTCAAGACATGACAGATTCCGTTAAGAAAGCTAACGCGCTTCTAGCGTCATCGCGCATGTCGTCGCTGGGCGAAATGGCTAGTGGTATAGCGCACGAAATTAATAACCCCTTATCTATTATCTTAGGTAATGCAGACTTACTGGCAAATCATTTGGATTCAGCTACGATTAATGTTCCAAGAGCAAAGCATCACTTAAATCAGCTAACGACAACAACACAGCGAATTGCTAAAATTATCAGGGGCTTACATGCTTTTGCGCGCGAGACCAGTAAAGAACCTTTCGAAGCATGCCGCTTAAAAGATGTGATCGAAGACACATTAGAATTTTGTCGCGAACGCTTCAGCAGTCATGGAGTTGAACTTGTTTTACCAGAGTATTTTGATCCCAAGCTTTATTTCTGGGGTCGGTCAGAGCAAATTGCGCAAGTTCTTTTAAATCTTCTTAATAATGGTTTCGACGCGGCAGCTGATTCTTTAGAAAAATGGTTAGAAATTAGCGTTAAGACAGCTTTTGGAAAAATTCAAATTTCGATTACCGATTCTGGTTCAGGAATTGAAGCCAGTTGCATGCAAAAAATATTTGAACCCTTTTATACCAGCAAAAAAGTTGGTCATGGTACCGGCTTAGGATTAAGTATCTCCAAAGGTATCATTGAGCATCATGATGGTAAACTGTACGTAGATAAATCAGCAAGCCACACAACATTTGTCGTTGAACTTGAACAGCACGCAGTCGAACCTAGAAAAGATATTGATTTTGTTTAATGCGACTATTTTACGGTCATTTGTTGATAAAAGTTAGAAACTGATCCCTTTCAAGGTCCTAAGTGGCACATACCGCCTCAATAGAATAAGGCATTTCA
>JANPNP010000432.1:0-4349 GCA_031427535.1 Bdellovibrionales bacterium
ACAGATAAGTCAGTCGAGGCAGTATGTGCCACAGTCTTACTTTACGATACACCAACCAACACTTACGTAGTTTTATACACAGATTGTGGCGCTACAACTGTTGCTCCTGGTGGAACTTCTTTTACGACCACGGCATTTGCACCGATTTTTGCGCCGTCGCCAATCTTGATTGGGCCTAAAACTTTTGCGCCGGTTCCAATAAGTACACCGTTACCCACTGTGGGGTGCCGCTTTACCGGGTCGAACTTTAATCCGCCCAAAGTCACCCCGTGAAAAATAATGCAATCATCACCGATTACTGCAGTTTCACCTATGACGCAACCTACGCCGTGATCTATCACTAAACGCTTGCCGATTACTGCACCTGGGTGAATTTCAATGCCTGTTATGGTTCTAGAAATATCGGCAACTAAGCGCGCAAGAAAATATAATTTTACTGTGTAAAGAAAGTGCGCACACCGATGAAAAAGAACAGCGCGGGGCCCTGGGTAAAGTAAGAATATTTCTAGATACGACTTCGCAGCTGGATCGTAATTTTTGTAGGCTCTTAAAAATTCAAACATTATATTTTCCTTTGCACTATAACCAGCGATCCTTCAAATTTTCTAATAAAAAATAGCGTTCAAAGTTTTCGTTGTAGCGGGACCATGATTCGCCGGTTTCACGTTCGTTTTCTAAGAATGTCTGTACGGTATTGATTTTTGAATCTAGGTCATCAATCATGGCGACAACCAAAGCCTCAGCAAATTTTGGACGCTTCGGCGAGCCATAATCTAATCTGCCGTGATGAGAAAGTATGATGTGTTTTAAAATATCTTTTAAATCCTCAGGAAACCCTAGAATGCGTGCGGCTTTTTTATCAACTAGTTCACACGCCAGCTGCATGTGACCGAGTAAGCGGCCTTTGCTTGTATACTGTATAAAATCTTTATCAATGGACAGTTCCCAAATTTTTCCTAAGTCATGAAAAATTGCGCCGAAAATAAGAAGATCGTAATTTAAAAACGTGTACTGGCTAGCCATCATTTTCATTAACTTACAGATAGATACGATATGCTCGATCAATCCACCCGCCCACGCGTGGTGAATTGTCTTGGCTGCGGCTGATTTTAACAGAAGCTGTTTTATCTCGTCGTCTTGTAGCGAATCTAAAAGGATCTGTTTTATCGCTGGGCTTTTCAACTGATTTACTATTGCAATGACTTCTGAATAGCAGGCAAAAGCATCGACTTTTTTTCCCTCAATTGTAAAGTCTTCGACATTAAAACTACCCTCAGCAGGTTTATCAACCTTGTGTATAATAATTTGTTTTCGGCCAGCGTAAACTTGTACCTGACCCTTTACTAAAATTATTTCGCCGGCACCGAACAGTTCTGAAATCTCTTCGACGCGGTCCCATATCCTGGCATCGACGTGGCCGGTTTTATCACCGATAAGTAAACTTAAAAATGGTCGACCGTTTTTACCCATACCCTTTACTTTGTCTTTAACAAGAAAAGGTCGATCTTGAATAGGATCTTTATCTGCTAGCGCACGGATGGCAGTAAATGTAGTCATATGGCAGCGCCTTTCACCTGTGGACATAATAAAAAAGAATTCTTTGAATCTGTGATTGTCAGTTGAGACAGCACCACTTGATTTAATTTTCGAAACACAAAAATATAGTGGCCAGACGTCACAAAAATATGCCTATTGTCAGTCGTATTAAGATTTAAAAAATTTTCTTTTTGTAAATTAGAAAATTGCTTTTTTAGGTCTACCCACTTACCGCAACCTAAACCAAACTCTTCAGAATCAATTTTGATTTTTGGCGCTTGGCTAATAAAATACAAATGGCTTAATTCGGGTAAATCTTTGAATTGATCACCAGGGAAACTAAGGAAAAAGCTTCCTTTGCCAGAAACCGCATTTTGCAAATCTACAAGGCCACCGCCTTTAGGAAGACGGTAAAGTAAACTAGGGGACGTCAGCGTTTTTTGAGTTTTTTCAGTGAATAAAACATGAAGCGACGTGTAGCTAAAAACCGGTGCTAAAACTTTTGATTCTTCGAGTAAATCTTTTTCGATATTTTTAAGGATCTCTTGGGGAATATAGAAATCCCTTGCGATATCTGTAACGGTTACTAATGTGGGTGGTGCACTTACTTTAGATGCTGTGCAACCTACCAAAAAAATTAGAAGGCCGAGCAATTTAATCAAGTAGGCCCCTAGCTTCTTCAACAAGCAAAAAATCTGAATTTTCAGTTATGTTATTTTTCAAATGGGCCCTTATTTCAGTTGGTACTTTTTTTCGAACTAATGTCGCCAATGTAACCCAGTCTGCATAAAATTTAAGGTTACTTTGGGCTAAATATTCGACGTGGTCTTTTACATCTGTAAAAGGGTCGATTTGAATTTTTGTAAGTGCTACCAATAAATGATTTAGCTCTGATTTTTTACCTAACTGATTCGTCTTGTGTAAGCTGATGACTTCACTTTTTCGATTAAGCCCATAATAAACCAAAAGAGCCATTTGCTGTCTTTGTGGAATATCTGCAATGCTGGCTTTATTTTTTTCAAAAAAGTCTAAAGCCTCGCCAACCTTTGAAGATTCCAATAGCTCGTGCAATTTAAATATAATATCGTCTGCAGGACCTAAGTTCTTATGCACATTATCACTAAAGGATTTTAAATCTTTCCACTGGTACGCATAAGGTGCCAATAGCGCAGGCTTTTTGAACAGCAACGACAGTTGAGCTGGTGTTTCTAAAAATTGCTGCCATGACAACCGAAATAATATTTCATTATTTCTATCTACAGCATTCGACATCTGCGCTAAAAGCAGTTCTTTACGAAAGTCATAGCGAATAGCTATATGACGATCTACCAATTTCTCAATACCTATTCCTAACTTAGCACGGTCAACAGCGGGTAAGCCCTGCAGCGATTGCAAAGCACCGAACAAGTAGCGGCCTATGTTGTTTTGTTGGTATAATTTATTGAAAGATTCTAGCGCTGCTTGATACTTGCCATGCCGTAAATAAAGTAAAGCTTCGTTTTCATTAACAAGTGGATCTGCTGGCTGTAATGTTTTTGCCTTAACAATTTGAATTTGCGCAAGCTCTAGGTTCTGTTGCTGCATGTAGGCCCAGAACCTAGCCAAATATATATTCACTTTATTTTCGATCGAAAGACTGGCGGCACTTTCAAGCTCATCGATGTTTTTAATTTGAAAACCTAAGGGCTCTAAATACGGGTACAAGTCGACGACTTCTATAAAATATTTTTTTTGTAATGCTGGCGAAAGTTTTGAATACAATTGTGCAGCCTGCTGTCCTAGACCTAAAAATTTTAAACGTTTAACTTGGGTAAGCAGCTCAGTTTCGATTCGTTGCTGATTATACTTATTATAAAAATAATAACTTGATATTCCACTTAACGATAAAATAAGTAAAATTAAAAGGCCTACTTTTATATTTTTACCAAAGTAAGATATTTCTTTTTTGCTAGCAGCGTCGTTTTGGTAAGCAAATTTTTTATTTTGGCTGTAGGCAGATTTTGTGCGGGCAGCTTCTTTTTGCGCGCGATTAATAATGTCATCAACAGTTTCTTTTAACACCGACGCTTCCTGGGTTAATGAAACATCCGTGAACTGTTGCGCACTTGATCGTGTTTGCTGAAAAAAATCTTCAGTAGGTTTTGTACCGGTTTGGCTTTGGCTAGTTTGTATTGTCTTAGTGGCCTCGGCTTTCGTATCTAATTGCAGCCGTAAATCGTTAACAACTTTTTTAAACAAGGCATTTTCACGCAGGTACAGCCAACGTGTTTCAGTGTCTCTGATTTCATCAATAACAGAAATTTGCCGCCGCAGTAGTAAATCCTCAACTTGTTCAAAACTGTAAGGTCCAAGAATTTTGTTCTCAGATTTGACCAGCCATTTTTTTTCAGTTGATTGGGTTTGCATCTGACTAATGCCTAAAATGTCTTTGATGAGACATAATCATATGAATATTATTGTCATTAGCGGCCGCAATTACCTCTGCATCACGGGCAGAGCCTCCGGGTTGCAAAATCCATTTTATATTTTCATTTGCTATCATGGCAATTGAATCAGCAAAGGGAAAAAAGGCGTCACTAATTAAGACGACTTCATCTAGCTTAACTTTATTATGTAATTTAAATTCATTGAAGCGCACAAAGGCCTGCTGTACGGCGTCCACTCGGTTGACTTGACCCATTCCTAAACCTACTGTTTGTCCGGCGCACACAATTGCGATCGAATTACTTTTCAAGTAACCGCACACAAGTTCACCAAAGCGCATGTCAGCTTTAATTGCATTTGGAATGATAACTCCTTCGGCAGTCCATGTA
>JANPNP010000433.1:0-2722 GCA_031427535.1 Bdellovibrionales bacterium
TGGCGATCAATTAAGTTTTCTAAACTTAAACATGCATCTATAAATTTTTCGACAGTTTCGTAACCATGACGATCAATATAATTACGAATCCGTGTGGCGTGATTAGCCATCTGATCCATCATTTTTCGGTTGGTTTTTGAAAACCAAATATTATTTTTAAAAAAATCGCAGTGGCCATAAACGTGTGACATCACTAGCTTCTGGTCCATCATGGAATTTCCTTCCATTAAGTACGCGTAGCAAGGGTCCGTATTAATAACCATTTCATAAATTTTTGATAATCCGTATTCGTAGGATTTAGATAAATGTTCGTATTCCATGCCGAACTTCCAATGTGGATATCTTGTGGGAAAACCTCCGAAAGCTGCAATTTGGCTAATTTGATCGTAGTTGATTAATTCAAAAACAGTTTCAAAAAAATCAAGGTTGCAGTTTTTAGCGATTTGACAAATACGACGACGTTCAGCTTCTAACTCTAAAGTTAAATTCGCCATGGGCTATTTTCCTTTACTTAAAAAATCTTTTATAGAATCTAATATTTTATCACGACTTTCGATCTGACTTAACGTAACACGCTCGTCGTCAGGAAATTCTTTTTGTAGATCCTTTAAAAATTGACCACTGCCATATTTACTTTCGACCTGTCCATAAGAGAAGACATTTACATTTGGCAAAAAGAATTCTTTTAATAAATTAACGCATATTCGCGTGTCTTCGCCGCTCCAGTTGTCGCCATCACTGAAATGAAATGGGTACACGTTCCATTCGCTGAACGGATAATCTTGCTGAATTATCTGCTGGCATAGCCTGTAGGCCGAACTGATTAGTGTTCCGCCCGATTCGCTGGTTTTAAAAAACGTATCTTCGTCTACTTCTTTGGCTGCAGCATCATGAATTATAAACCTGGTTTCTAAACCTTTATAATGTTTTTTAAGCCATGTGTTGATCCAAAAAGATTCTAAACGCACGATTTCTTTTTGTTCATCGCCCATGGATCCAGAAACGTCCATCATGTAAATGACAACTGCCTTTGTGTGCGGTGTTTGGGTCTTTTTTACAGAGCGATACTGGTAATCACGACGAATTGGAATGATCACGGGATCGTCTGGTGTATAAGTGCCCGAAGAAATATAACGTGTTAGTGCCTTTTTATAAGTTTGCTTGAACTTTCTTAGACCTTCTGAACCAACCGGAGCAATTCCAGAATATTTGTTTTTTTCTGCCATTAAGTTTTTTGCACCCTTAGGCATAATGTTTGGTAGCTGCAGTTTCTCACCAAGTATGTCAGCTAATTCTTCCATTGAAATTTCGACTTCAACCATGTGCTCGCCAGGGTTTTCCCCTGCTTTGCCGGCACCTTGTCCGGGTTGTCCAGGGCCCTCTCCGGGTTCACCGTCACCTTGACCAACACCTTGTTCGTCTTGTTTGGGACCGTAGCGAAATGTCGGAATATCAATTCGTGGAAGTGGAATTTTGACAAATTCACCTTCTCGGCGACCGATCAGTTCACCGTTAGTCACATATTTCTTAAAGTCCTCACGGACTTTACCTTTTATGATCGTTTTGAAGCGGTTCTGATCTTCCCTTATAGACATTATTTATTCTTTACATCGCCTCGGGCGAAAATACTGGCCACGTAATGTAAAACATCCGTTGCCGAAATTTCATCGTAGCCAAAATCTTTTATTAGCCTAGACTTCACAATATCAATTTTTTCTTGCGTGTCTTTATCTGCAACTGAACTGACTAACGACGTTAATTTAATACTGTCTTTTTGATCTTCAAAAAGTTTAAGTTCTAAAGCTTTGTGCAGACGCTCGTTCATCTTGTAGTTAAACTTCTTACCATCTAACGAAAGCGCACCGATATAATTCATCACTTCGCGGCGAAAATCTTCTTTGCGTGATTCTGGAATTTCAATTTTCTCTTCAATCGCGCGCATCAGGCGCTCATCTGGTTCTTCATCATAGCCGGTGTATTGATTGCGAACTTTTTCTTTTTGCGTGTAGGCTTTGACATTGTCGATATAGTTACCGCAAAGGCGCTGCAACGCTCCTTCATCGGCACTAATAGCACGTTGTACTTCTGATTTTATTATTTCTTCATACTCTTGTTTAACCACGCTAAGTAATTCTTTGTACTCTTGTTTTAACTCTTCGTTGGAGATCAACGAGTGATGCTTTAATCCACTTTCAAGCTCATTCATAACCATAAACGGATTAACCGAGCCCTTATTCATCTGTTGCGCCATGACCAATGCGTTAGAAAGTTTGTCTTGAATATAGCGTGGTGAAATACCATCTAAGCCTTCGCGCGTGGTTTCTTTGCGAAGTTCTTTTACATTATCTTCGGTGAAGTTAGCCAAAGTTTTCCCGTTGTAAAGTTTTAGTTTTTGCAAACGTGTCAGGTTCGCCTTTTTTGGTTTTTCAAGTCGAGTTAATATAGCCCACATCGCCGCAACTTCAATTGTGTGCGGAGCTATCGAAATGCCCCGTAGTCGTTGCGAATTGAAATCTTTTTTGTAAATATTAATTTCTTCCTTTAAGCGCGTGATGTACGGAATATCAATTTTTACTGTTCGGTCGCGTAAAGCTTCCATAAATTCATTATCTTGTAATTTACGATATTCGGGTTCATTCGTGTGACCGATGATGACTTCATCAATGTGTGTCTGCGCAAACTTCTTGGGCTTCACGCGGTGTTCTTGCGACGCTCCTAGCAG
>JANPNP010000434.1:0-8477 GCA_031427535.1 Bdellovibrionales bacterium
GGGTTTAACCAGCAGCAAGTCCAAAGTTCCCTTACGAACATTATCAGTGAAAGCGCTTAAATTTGTGTCCCACAATATCATATAAATAGAATCTACAAATAAAACTAAAAAAATGAATACGCGCATTTGTTCGATATTCCATTCACCAATAATCTTGGTGTGTCGGTAGATAACTTCAAACAGAATCAACTGCGTTGAATACCAAATGAACTCGGCACAAACTAAAAGTACAAAGTTTAATCGGAATTCTAAATCAGCGACCAGGCTAACTTTAAAAAATGCCTGATACAGACCAAAGTATTTACGGATGGCGTGTTTTAAGTTTTCTACCATCAGGCACCGGTTCCCGTGTATTCATGCAACCCGCGACGCCAGAAATAGATACTGAAAGTTCCAGCAATGGCTAAGGCAACCGTGACATTTATAAACCCTTGAACAAGTAAATTGAAATCACCACGACCCGAAATATAAGCTAGGGGAATGTATACGCCCGACGAAAACGGCAACAGCAGGAAAAACTTTTGCAGTGCAGCGGGCATTAAATCGATCGGCACAAGTTCTCCGCTAAGAAGCCAAAGGGTTAAATTTTTTACTAACGTGAAAGACCTAACACGAGTTAAGAAAAACCCAAGCGTGGAAATAATGAAGCTAAGTGTGTGCACCAATAATAAATAGTAAATGACTAAAGACATTGCTGGCAAAAGGCGGTCGAAGAAAATTGGCAATTTAAAAAAGATGCTGGCAGCTACGGGAACTAGCAGTGAAAAAACAGTTGTAACGACTTTGTAGCCCATCATTTGACTTAGGTAATATTCGTAAAAACTAAGTGGTCGTGACAAAATGGTATTGATACTGCCGGACGCGACTTCTTCGACCATCATCGATTCATACATCCAGCTAATAGTTATGCGGCCTAGAAATGGCGCCCACACGGCATAGGCAAGGTAAGATTCGCGCGAAAAACCACCAATAAACGCAGTTTCTGCTGTTTTAAAAATGGCTAGCCACAGAAGAACTTCTATACCCACGGTTAAAATGGGCTGCACAAAGGCATCGACAATAAAATTAAATCTGTACTCTAAATTGGAAGCAATTCCTAAATTACAGAGAGCCAGATTCCTTCGCCAGAAAGCGGCGAATGACTTCTTCAAAATTAACCTCTTCTACTTTAATATCAACAATTTCGCCCTCAGCAATAATTTGCGATAAAACGACTGATAATTCCTGCGAATTAAAAATCATTTCCTTTTCTTGCATCGAATTTTTAAAGCGGTAAATTAATTTCTTTTTTAAATCAGAAGCTGCCATGAACTCATCGACCGTGCCGTTGTAAACTATCTGTCCTTGTGACATCAGTAAAAGCTGATCAGCAAGTTGCGCAATATCATCCATGTAATGCGACGTTAAAATAATTGCTGGCTTATGTTCGTCAACGTAGACCTGCAAAAAATCACGAATTGCAGATTGTGCAACAATATCTAAGCCAATTGTTGGTTCATCCAAAAATAAAACTTTAGGAGAATGCAATAGTGAACCGATAATTTCCATTTTCATACGCTCGCCAAGACTTAAACGGCGCAATTGCGTATCTAAAACTTGGGTGCATTTTAAAAGATGGGCCAATTCATTAACCCGCGCGCGGGCCTTATTCAAATCAAGGTCATATATTTTTGCTAACAGCGAATAGCTGTCACGCGGGGTAATGTCCCACCACAGTTGATTTTTTTGACCAAGTAAAATACTGATCTGTTTTAAGTATTCATTCTGACGTTTCCAAGGTTCGAACCCTAAAACGGTTGCGGTACCAGAACTTGGATAAATTAGCCCAGATAAAATTTTTAAAAGTGTCGTTTTACCAGCGCCATTAGCGCCAACCAGGCCAACAATCTTTCCGGCCTCAAGCTGCAAAGTTGCGCCCTTAAGCGCTACCTTTTCGACGTATTCACGGCTGTAAAATGCACGGAACGAATTCAGCAGGCCTTCTTTTTTTTGATACGTCTTGTACGTGCGTCCTAAATTATTGGTTTCAATAGTGAAACTCATTTACAGGCGCTCCTTGATGTAAGTGCTCATTTTATCTAACACCGATCTTGGAATTTCATGGGCTCCGCGAAAGGACACAAATTGTGTTTTGATTTCGTGTTTTTCAAAAAATGCTTTTAAGCGCTGGGTCCCTTTATGCGGAAGCACCTGATCCATTTCTCCGTGGGAAATTAATACTGTCGAGCCCTTGCGGTTCATAGCCATTTCTGACCAACTGGGTTCGCTAAGCATCGTTCCGGATAAACATATTAAACCCGCCGGAGTTTCTGGTGCTTTTAAAAAAATTTCGGTGGCAAGCATGGCGCCTTGGGAAAAGCCGCCTAAGATAAGATCTTTCCAAGCAAATTTCATCGAGCTGATCATTTTTAAAACTGTGTTAACAGCTTGATCCAACCCGGGTGGCCGTTGCTGGCTCCAGTCTAAATCAGCAGAAATTTCATTCATGCGAATAGTCCACCATGCGCGCCCGGTGTAGCCTGGGCCAATTGGCACGGTTAGCGGTGCATTTGGAAAAAGCCAATTGCACTGATCGTTGAAGGTAAACGAATCCGTTAAACCTGCCAGATCGGCTGCATCAGCTCCGTAACCGTGGAACATGATTATCCATTTCCCATCAGGATTCTTTGAAAACTCAATAGCTTGCAGTGGACCGCAGGATCGTAATTGGTTGGACATAATTCAATTCAAATATTAGTCTTATTTTTAGTGAAACTGCAGCAGTTATTTTCATTTTTTGATCCAAATGCGAAGTCGTTTGTAGACTTGCCAGAGATAAAACCAGAAATGGAAGTAAGCGGTATTTTTTCTGATGCTCGGCAAATTATCAGCCACAGTGTGTTTGTTGCCATTAAAGGTGAAAAAAGTGATGGCCACCAGTATTTAGCGGAAGCTGTTCAGAACGGGGCAATAGCCCTTGTTGTTGAAAACCAAAGCAAAATACCAGCTGGCTACAATGGACAGGTTTTGGAAGTTATAGATACTCGTAAAGCGCTTGATCAGCTGGCGTCGATTTTTTATGACTTTCCTTCCAGTAAATTATTTTGTTTTGGAGTTACTGGCACGAACGGTAAAACCTCGATCACCTATTTCTTAGAACATATTCTAAACGCCAATCGTAAAACCACCGGCGTCATGGGAACTGTTAATCACCGCGTTCTTGAGCAAAGCTGGTCCTCTGACTTAACCACTCCGGATCCACTAACTTTGCAAAAAAGATTAAACGAATTTGTGACGGCTGGTGCGGTTTGTGCGGCCTTGGAAGTTTCGTCCCATGCACTAGCACAAAAACGGGCCGACAGCGTGCAATTTAATACTGTGATATTTACGAATTTAACATTGGATCACTTGGATTATCATAAAACGATGGAGCATTATTTTGCTTCAAAACAAAAACTTTTTACCGATCTGCTTTGGAGTTCTTTAAAAAGGCCTATTTTTGCGGTGATAAACACAGACGACTCGTATGGCCGTAAAATTCAGGTTGCCGACGAGGCCGTCATCTGGACATACGGGCAAAAAGAATCTGACTTTCAATTCAAGATTTTAAGCATGAGCTACAGTGAAACCGAGTTTGAATTGAAAACGCCAATGGAAACTATCACGATGAAAGTTCCGTTTTCTGGGATTCATATGATTTACAATTGTGTCGCCAGTTGTGTTGGCGCATTAACTGTCGGTGTATCGTTAGAGCAAGCGACGCGGGCCTTACAAACCTTTGAAGGCGTTCCAGGCCGTTTACAAAAAGTGAAGTCTGTTTCAGATAAAACTGTTTTTGTTGATTACGCACACACCCCCGATGCGCTACAAAATGTACTCCATTCGCTAGCTGAAGTCCGAAAGCGCATGCACGGAAAAAACAAAATAATTGTGGTCTTTGGTTGTGGCGGTGATCGCGATAAATCAAAAAGGCCCTTGATGGGAAAAATTGCTGCTGATTTTGCGGATTTTGTTTTTATAACTTCAGATAACCCGCGAACTGAAACTGCGTCAGTTATAATTGAAGATATCAAAGCGGGCATTCCACACGATTTTAAAAATTACACGGTGGAAGTCGATCGCGAAAAGTCAATTGCAGCTGCTATTCGCATGGCTACGGCTCAAGACGTTATTCTGATTGCCGGCAAAGGTCACGAGGACTACCAAATTTTAGGTACAGAAAAAATTCAGTTTAGCGATGTTGAAGTAGCGCAAAAACATTTAAAGGATTCTTTATGAAGTGGCAGTTGGATGATATTACTAAGTGGACCCACGGTGATTTAGTTTCGGTGCACACCCGTGCATTTGATTTTATTGGCACCGACACACGAAGTAATTTGACAGGCAAAATATTTATCGCATTAAAAGGTGATAGCTATGATGCGCATGACTATTTGGATCAAGCCGTTCAGAAAGGCGCTGCTGCGCTTATGGTACAGCGATTAGATCCGAAATTTGAAAAACTAAAAGACCAGGTTTCTATTCTATTAGTAAAAGATACTTTAGTAGCCCTACAAAATTTTGCACACCACTACCAAGAAACGTTGAAAACGCAGATTATTGGTATCACAGGCTCTAATGGAAAAACGACAACGAAAGAATTTACGGCGCAGATCTTATCATCATGGAAAAAAACCCATTACAGCCAGGGCAGTTTCAATAATCATTGGGGCGTGCCAATGACATTACTTGAAATTCCACCTGATACCGAATTTGCAGTGCTCGAAATGGGCATGAACCACGCTGGCGAAATTGAAAAGTTGGTGGAAATCGCGAACCCAGATATTGTAGTTTGCACAATGGTTGGAACGGCTCATCTGGGAAACCTGGGATCACAAGCTAATGTGGCTAAGGCAAAAAGTGAAATTTATATGGCATCACGCGAGGACACTGTTCGTATTTTCAATCAAGATCAAGATTGGACTTTCGATATGATGTATCCGGTTTCGAAAAAATATCCAGCCTCAAGGATGCTGTCATTTTCAGAGAAAAATGACAAAGCCGATGTCTTTATGAAAATCGAAGAGCTTACCATGAAGCACATGAAAATTTCGGGAAGCATCGCGGGGCAGGCCGGATCGGCGACCGTGCCTATTTTCGGAAAACAAAATTTAACCAACATGATGGCTGCTGCAACAATTGCCTACGTCTGTAAGGTACCATTAGAAAAAATTTGGCAAGGTCTTGAAAGCTGCAAGACAGCTTGGGGTCGAAATCAATTTATTCAATCTAACACAGGCGCTGAAATTTTATTTGATGGTTACAACGCAAACCCCGATAGCATGGCAGCGTTGCTTGAAAATATTCCGCTTCTAAAAGTCAGTGGTAAAAAGATTGGCGTTTTTGGTCAGATGAAAGAGCTCGGTTCTGATTCCGCAGCAGCACACAGAAAATTAGGCACCATGGTCGGCGAAACAGGATTTGGTGAAATTTATTTTATTGGTGAAGATCATGAATATTTTTCGGAAGGCTTAGCGCAAACACGGCACACAGGCCCAGTGTACATTGCGTATGACTTTTCCCCAGACCTCGGAGCAAAACTACTAAAATCTCTGAAGCCCGGGGACACAGTCGTCATCAAAGGTTCGCGCGGGGCTGAAACCGAGCGTTTCGTTGAGGCAATCGAACCAATGAATTGGACAAAAAAGTAAATTAGAAAATGTGCTTTAGCTTATTTTTTCAATCTGAATACTAAAGCTACCCACTGGATGGGGAATGTTCTTCACTTCTTTGAATGCGACGATCACCTTAGCTTGATCCAATTTTTTTAGACGCTTTAAAATCAAATCGTTGTCATTCAAAGATTCACCAGCAAAATACATCTGAGTGATTAGTTCGATGTAGCCTAAGCGTGATACTTTGAAATGAACATGTGGCGGACGCTTCCAGTCGCCACTGGCTTGATAGGCACCAGGAATAATAGTGCGAAAGCGGTAGCGCCCTTGGGCATCAGTCACGGCTTTTCCCCAGTACTGAAAATTGGGATCAAGTTCAGCTGGGTTCGGATCTGAAGGGTGGTTATATTTGCCAGTTTCACATGCTTGCCAAATTTCTACTAAAGTTCCGACCACAGGCACGCAGAGTTGATCGGTAACTACACCTTCGATAATTACAATTTTTCCTTTAGCGCCAACGTTTGAGCCCTGAATTTGGATTAAATCTGAATCTGTATCTAATTGATCGACCACAGGGTAAAAAGGACCCTCGACCTGCGGTGGTGTTTTTCCTGGTAAGCATTTTTCAACAGCCGCGCTTTTTAGCGGAAGTGCCATCAATGCTGCCGTTGTTAAAAGTCCATTACGTATTAAATTTCGGCGATTCAGTTTCATGTAAACTCCTCTTAAGGTTTCGTACCCAACTTAAAATTAGTTTTAACGGAATATTTGATATAAATATAATGAATATATTAAGTCACTATGATAAAATATATTAATGATAAACCAAACCGATCTAAAATACTTTCTAGAGTTGTCAAAAAGCCTACACGTATCCCGTGCTGCGGAACGCCTTGGCGTCACACAGCCAACCTTAAGCCATTGCTTAAAACGCATCGAGGCCGAAACAAAAACCCAACTATTTATCAGGTCAAAAAAAGGAATAACCTTAACAGATTCTGGCAGGCGCCTAGCCGAACGCGCCACTGAACTTATTCTAAAGTGGGACGAAGTTTTACTTTCGGCGCAAAATGAAGTGCAAAAAGTTGCTGGCGTTATCCGCTTTGGTTGTCATTCGGCGGTAGCCCAGTACACGTTACCGTTTTTTCTGCCCGATTTACTTAAACGTTACCCCGATCTGACATTTCAGTTTTCGCATGGACTATCACGGCACATGGCCGAAGACGTCATCAGTCAAAAGTTAGATGCAGCATTTGTTGTAAACCCAGTTGCTCATCCGGATTTAATTATTAAAGACTTATCCAAAGACCGTGTGACTTTATGGAAAGCTAAAACATGTGCTAACCCCTGACGTGCTCATCGTCGAACCTAGTCTACTGCAGACACAGGATCTGCTGCAAAAACTGCAGAAAAAGAATTTGCAGTTTTCGCGGGTTATAGAATCATCTAGTTTGGAAGTTATCTCGCAATTGGTAATTAACAGAGCTGGTTGCGGAATTTTACCCGAGCGCGTCGTTAAGTCTTTTCGTGATGCTAACGTTCAGGCGGTCAAAGATGCACCCGAATTTCAAGACCGCATGTGTTTGGTGTTCAAAACTGAGTTTAGAAAATCGATGCGGGGCCAAACGCTGATCAAGGCCATAAGCGAAAAATTCGCTTAGTAAAGACGTTCTAATTTCATTGAGTATTTCCCGGGTGCGTAGTCAGCTTGGCGCTGTTTAAGCAGGGATTGAAATTCTTTCTCTGCGCTAGCAGCAGACACAAATGGGAAAATAGCAATACCACCACGTGGAGTGAATTCTCCGATGACCTCGATATACTTTGGTTTCATAAGTGAAACCAAGTCATTGCAGATGGTTTGCACACAGTCTTCGTGAAAATCGCCGTGATTTCTGAAGCTAAACAAATACATTTTAAGCGATTTACTTTCGACCATTTTTTTAGCTGCGATGTAATTAATAAATATTTTTGCAAAGTCGGGTTGACCGGTTTTAGGACATAACGAAGTGAATTCGGTACAAATAAGACTGGTCCATGCGGTGCTATCAGGATTTTTATTATCGAAGGCTTCTAAAAGTTTCGCGGAATATGTTGTTAGATAGGGGGTCGTAGCTTCCCCTAGAGAAAATTTTTTTAATTCATTTTTTAAGCGGGGATTATTGTTATTTTTTTTCATAGGTCTGTAGCTGTACACCAGGGAACGCTAAAAATGCAAGGGGCCAGTCTAAGTTAGTCGAGCAAGCCAAGTTAATCGAAAAACGAGAGTATTTGGTTCTGTGGAAAAACAAATAGTTAATTCAAAAAACTGGCAAACTTTATTGGGATCAGGGTTTAATGCAATCTGAAATTGAGCGTCAGTATAAAATCAGACGCGCTACGATTTCAGATGCGATTAAACAGTTTTAACCGACTGTATTAGAAAAGCGGAATTAATAATGCAATTGACAAAGTGTACGGGATGACGTACTCTTTGAGAGAGTCAGACGAAGGTAAATTGGTACAACGAGCAGACGGAAAAAACTCAATTCATTATCGAGGCTCGGCTGAAACGTATTCCCAATGAAAATCATTGGGATTCGTGAATAAATTTGATGGTCTTATTGAGTTAAAATGGCCATCAGGTATGCGAATTTATACAGCTAAAATTAACAACATTCTTGTTATTATTCTTTTAGGAGGTAATAAAAATGGACAAAGCAAAGACATCAAAAAAGCGAAAAAGCTTCTTGAAAAACTCAAGGGATCTCATTTTGGTTGAACACAGGCCTGATAATTTTAATTTCAACAAACCAAAATTAGTCAGAGAAATTTTAGCTGATTGCATTTTAACTGGCGATATGGACA
>JANPNP010000435.1:0-3389 GCA_031427535.1 Bdellovibrionales bacterium
ACAAAAAGATTTACAAAATTTAAATACGTTCGTATCTTCTGACGATTTTAGCTCGATTGCAAAAGTTAGCCATACGATAAAGGGCATCGCTCGCCCCTACGGCTTTCCAACATTAGAAAATTGGGCTATTCAGCTTGAAAAGGCAGCCAAAGACCAAGATAAGAACAAGTGCCAGGAAGTTATTGCACAAATGGATAGTTATTTTAGCGGTTATTGCTCGTAACTAAATTACTATAAACATAAAAAAAAAGCCTACATTTCTGTAGGCTTTTTTTTGCTTTAAGATTTAATGCTTTCTGCGAAGCCTAGGACTTCAGAATATGCAATATCTGACCACGGTCTAATGGCTTTGACATAAATTCGATATCTAAATGCTGTTCTTTTAGCTTTTCTTTTATTTCGGTCGCGTCTAGCGCCGACACCAAAATGACTTTCGTTTGCGGAAAATAGGCGTCCAATAAATGGCAAACATACAAACCATCTTTACCCGACAGATTGTAGTCTATAATTGCGGAGTCTGTGCCTTGCAAGTTCTACTGCCGTAAGTCCTTTAAATACCTTACGGCGTCCTCAGCAGTCATTATAGACTTAATACGGACGGTTTCGTCACTGGTACGAAACATCTTCTTAAATAATTTAATTGTATCTGAATCATCTTCAACAATTAAAATGTCTTTGTGTTCTTCAAAAAGCCCAAGCTCGTCGAAAAAGGCACTGTTCCAAAACGGTGTTGTCCACTTCATGTATTCTTCCATGGGTGACGTGCAAGTCCCCGATGCATATTTAACCACAAACCCCCCTTTGAGTTTATTCTTTGTGTTCTTCCCTGTAGTTAAATTTTTTATCTTTTTAAGAATTAAATCTATAAAAATAAAGGTGTGTTGAGTAAATTTAATGATAAAAAAACCCGAAGATTATTTCTTCGGGTGACAAATAAATATATTTAAAAGCGAATTACAAAACGGCTGATTTTATTGAATTCACTTCGCCTTCGAAATCTGCAACTAGACTTTTGACCTCAGCTATATCGTATCGATCACACGCTTTCATCAGCAGCCCGCCCAGTTCGGATATGCGGTCAAATCCAAAACTTGCACCATTACCCTTAAGCTTGTGCCCAAGCTTACTAACCGAATCAAAATCCTGGTTCGCTACAAATGTTTTTAAAGACGTGATGTCTTGATCACGCCTTCCGATGTAACCAGGAATTACGCCTTTAAGTTCTATTGGAATGTTGTACTCTTTAATTAAATCCATTCATAACTCCGTCGTTCTTAGTGTTGCTTAGTATCCGTTAGCTACTAACATGTCAGAGGCCCTACGTGCAAGCTCGCTGTAATTTACTGGTTTTTGCCAATGATCTAAGTGATCAAAATATTTGTTATCTGGCAAGTGAACTTTTGACTTATCCAAAGCTGAGTACGTAATAACTTTGGCATGCTGATTTTGAAAACGTGCGCGTAGATCCTTAAACGCATCTATAATGCGCGTGGATTTCCGAACCAATTCATCAGCCGATAAATTGTCCCCCAGAATCCAGTCAAGCACGATAAAATCTACGTCTTGAAAGCTCATCTTATGTGATGCTCCGTCATGTCCATCCGACAGTATAGTTTTACAACCTAGTTGCCTGAATATCGATTCAGTAGCAGTTGCAACGTCCATGTCGTCTTCAACGATTAAAACAGTTGGAGCTTGCTTATGACTCATTTGCACTACAGTTCGCATGCTTTGAGCTTGTTGTAAATTCTGTAAAATATCTGTATTCGCTTCACCGTAGTAATCTAAATCTTTTTCACGAGCTATATGCCATTCTCGAATTTGTTTTTCTAAAACTTGCCGTGCAACTGCAAACGCCTCTGCAGGAAGTCCACCAATTCCGACTGCATTAAATTCGGCCGACACTGATTTAAAATGAAACCTATAAACCCAATGTTCTTGGCCGAACGCTGTAAAATGCTGCGTAGCCGATCCGTTCGATGGCATAGCATCAATAATCTCGGGCAATTGCCGTGACGTGATGTTCGCAATTTGCTCTTGAGCAACCAGCGATGCACTATCTTCTATAATAATCGGCAAATCCTGATATTTGTAAGGCTGGTCAGTCCTGACTAAGTCGCGCGAAGTGCGACTTGTCTCTACTGCTGATGTCATGCCTAGAGCCGAGGCTGTAAAATTAGATAGATCAAAATCTAACTCGTCTGATAAGGCCTTATACTTTTGTTTGTACACTTGAGTATAACAATACATTAGTAGTGGCATAACCAAGACTGGCATGACTAGAAACAATACCGGTATCATTGACCCAAAGGCCAAACCCGAAATTGTCGCTAAGAAAAGAAATATTGGTAAAAACGCTTTTTCTAGAAATAACATATAAACCTCCCTATTTATGTTCATTCTTTTTCAAACTCTATTAAAACATCCGATGTTTTAAATTATCCCACAACACTACTGTAGCAATTCAATTATTGGGATTGGGCAGAATACTGGTAGAGAAATCTCTACTATTCATTGCTAGTTGGAAGTGTAATCATAGCAATTAGTATTTCTAATACTTAGGAAGGAAAAACATGAGAATTTTGTTGCTTGACGATTGTGAAGAGACAGGAATTTTGGTGAAGCAAAGCCTGTTCCCTTTAGAAGTCATTCATGCACTGTCAATTCAGAAAGCAAAAACTATTTTAGAAAACATGTCATTTGATCTTCTCCTAATTGACATCACGCTTCCAGACGGTGATGGATTTTCATTTTGTAGCGAAATTTCAAAAAACCCGCATTATTCTGCGACTCCATTAATCTTATTAACTGCGAAAGATGAAGTATCAGACAAAGTTTTTGGTCTTAACTGTGGGGCGTGCGATTATATAACTAAGCCCTTTCATCTTCCTGAACTAAAAGCGCGCATCAATGCGCATCTTCGCCACAAGCGCCTGGTTAGCGACTTCAAATTAAAATCAAAGTTTTTTGAATTGGATGCTAATTTACAAAAATGCTACATCTTCAAAAAAGATATCCCCAAGGACTCGGGACTTACACCAACTGAATTTCGAATTTTGATGAGCTTGTTTAAAAATCGCGGAGTTGCAATGAGCCGTGAAGAGATCATTCGTGCTGTATGGAAAAATCATGGAACATCTATTGAACAAAAAGGTTTAGATACGCATGTAGCCCATTTACGTAGAAAGCTAGCGAAAGCGGGGTCACAAAATCGACATCCCGAACAAGCTCGCATCGCCTTCCGCTGCACATTGGCTCGGCACCGACAGCCTGGGCCGCGACATCGCCTCGCAATTGCTGGTCGGCAGCCAGAACTCGATCGTCGTCGGGGTGGTCGTGCCGAATATGGTTTGTGAAACGTACTTAAATCCTGACCGATGATAGAAATT
>JANPNP010000436.1:0-9724 GCA_031427535.1 Bdellovibrionales bacterium
AGGGCCGGGTGGCGCTTGAAAATTGCCACCCATTTGTGCGCGAGCTGTGGGGCCGCTACTGGGTGTTTGCGCACAACGGTGATTTAAAAGATTTTGTACCGCGCCTGCACGGCAGCTTCAAACCGGTGGGCACCACCGACAGCGAACTGGCTTTTTGCTGGATCATGCAAGAGCTTGCCAAGTCGCATGTAGGTGTGCCGAGCATCCCGCAGAACGATTTTAAATCCAAATTTCAAACCGGCGCCGAAGTTTTACAAAAGCTTCTAGAATCACAAGCTGGTCCCGTATCGGATCAGTATTTACGCTGGAAGCTGTGGTTGAATTGGAAAGATATTGTAGGACCCACTGTATCCGCACACTCTGAGCCTATATCCTACAGAAATGGGTTGTTATGGCTGTGGGTCGAAAACTCGGTCTGGATGCAGCAGATGGGCTTTATGGCCGAAACCATGAAAGAAGCCATCAACAAAAAATTTCGCCCAGGCTTCGTCAAAGAAATTCGCTTTACCCAAGACCGACGCCAAGTTCCTTCAGCCGAAAACGAAGTTTTTCGCGACCAGGTAAAAAAATTCCTCAAGTAGTAGACCCTTTTTAGTACTGAGACCGCTTATATACCAAGATCTCGTAAAGTAGTAATCCGAAATCCGCACGCCATCGTTCTTATTCTGAAAAATTTGGGGTATCGGTCACGCGCTACATTTTGCAATGTCTCTTACTTATGAAATCAAACACTCGCCAACAAAGTTTTTTACAAATGCAGTCGAAAAATAAGTTAATCCACGGGGGTGAGCATCGAAAAAAACGCTATGGTAGATCCGCTCGGCCCTTGTCGGTAAAAAATGCGCATCACATCGTTTTCAAAATCCACAAAGAAAATCTTGTGAATCGAAGCTTCCGGCATCCGAAGAATTTCAAAACCGTGCAGAGATTGTTGCAACAATACTCGGCCATGTTTTTTATCAAGATCGAACAAATAAGTTACCAACACGATCACATCCATATCTTAGCCAGGTCCGGAAGGCGATCTTACTTTCATCACTTTTTTCGGGTATTCGCCGGGCAAGTGGCGCAAACAATGAAGGTGACCGATACCCCAAAGCGCCAGGGTGCTACCGAGCGGCTTTGGAAGCAGCGGCCGTTTACTCGGATTGTTGTGGGGTGGTTTGGACTGCGTAGGATTAAAGATTATATTCAGCTTAACGAAAAAGAAGTTACTGGGGTTATAGTTTATAGGAAGGAGCGATTACGCGGACTTTCTATGCGTGATTGGCAGTTGCTCTGGGCGTGAAAATTTTGGATTCAAGGTAGCCATGTCGTAAGCAACTGCCTTCGGGGAATAGTTAAGTCGTGACTAGTCTTCCACAGACGATTTCAGAATTTGTTTCATTTGCTGATTTTTTTGACCGGCGCCAAGAATAGTTTTTATGCGCTCGTGTATTGATCTGTCGTTGATCAGTGCGCCCAGTGTGCCATCGCCACGGTCAATTTTGTCTATAACGCGCTCTAATTTTGTGACCGAGCGATCCAGGCTACCAGATTTTAAGGTTCCATTTAATCGTTGTGATACTTCAGATAAATTTCCTGCGGTTGAATCTAGCTTGGCAATAAGTGATGGGATCTTATTTTGTGAAGTCACTGATTGCAATAATTTTTGAAAATCGCTAATTGCATCGAACAGTTTTTCGCTCTCGTTTCCACGCTTACTTAATACTGATAAAATGTCATTACCAAAATCTGCGGCAATTTCGTCGTCATGTTTTAAGAATTCGTTGATATTAGTACCTGGTGTGATGAAAAGAAATTTGTCGCCTAATGCCCCTTGCGTGCGAAGTTCGATCCGACTGTCTTTACGAATTTTATTTTTGTAAATTGCATCGATGCGAACAGACACTTCGACAGAATTTCGTTCAGCATCAAAGCTGATTTTATCTACGTTACCGACCTTTACTCCAGATAACGAAACCAGGCTGCCTTTGTTCAGGCCTTGCACAGAATCAAAATAGGCCTTGATCTGAAAAATTTCCTGAAAATAGGATTTGTTTGAACCAAGGGTGAATATTGATCCAAGTAAAACGAACAAACCTATGGCTAAGAAAATACCGACCTTTATTTGTGTCATATAATTTGTCCTTCAATAAACTGATTTATCATACTGTTTGGAGTATCTTTTAATTGGGAGATAGTTCCTTGTTCAATAATCTTTTTATCTTTTAAAAATGCAAACTTATCACAGACCGCAAAAGCAGTCGGCATATCGTGAGTTACCAAGATCGAAGTTACTCCTTTTGCCTTTAGGCGCAAAATTAGCTCTTGGATCTTTCGGGTATTGTACGGATCTAATCCGGCCGTGGGCTCGTCGTAAAGAATTATTTCAGGCTCTAGCATCATGGCTCTGGCTAGGCCAACGCGTTTTTGCATTCCGCCAGAAAGTTCTCCCGGAAATAAATTCTCGCAATCGTAAAGACCAAATTCACCCAGCTGAGCCACTATTTTTTCCGAGATTTGTTGGCTCGTAAGTTCCGTATGTTCAAGTAACGGGTAGGCTAAATTTTCAAAAACTGTCATCGAATCAAATAAAGCACCGCCCTGAAAAGCGTAACCTACTTTTTTTCGAATTTCTAACCACTGAATTTCAGAAAAACCCACAACTTCGACATCATTAATTTGAATTGAGCCGGCATCTGACTTTTCTAAACCGATAAGGCTTCTTAGTAACACAGACTTTCCGGTTCCTGATCCGCCGACAAGTCCAAGGCATTCGCCTTTTTTAACGTAGAACGAAACATCGTCGTGGATTATTTTCGATCCGAACTTTTTTCGAAAATGTTTAACTTCGATTACAGCCATTTTTCAATTATCCAAAATAGTTTTGAAAGAAAAAAGTCGCCGACCAAAATTAGTAGCGATGACGCTACCACGGCTTTACGAGTTGCAATCCCAACTTCTTGGGTACCATTTTTTACTTGCAGTCCAAAATAGCAAGACGGTACCGCGATAAATAAGGCAAAGAAAAAGGATTTTCCGAAACCAGCCAAGTAATCCATAATGTTCGAGGTTTCGATGACTCGTTGAAAGTAAAATTGCGTGTCGATACTAAGTTCGTAGGTTCCGATTAGCAAACCACCCAAATTTCCGACCACATTTGCAAATGAAACTAAAATTGGTAAGACAATAAGACATGCTAAAATTCGTGGAATTACGATACGCTTAATGGGTGATGTGCCTAAGGCTCTGATAGCATCAATCTGTTGAGTCACCATCATGGAACCTATTTCACTTGCGATACCGGCACCAACACGCGCAGCCAACATTAAGCTAGTAAAGACAGGGCCCATTTCGCGCAAAATGGTTGAAGCCACTAATCGGGGTACGTAGGGCTTACCACCAAATTTTTCTAAACCAAGCCCGTACTGCAATGCCATTACCATTCCTGTTGAAGCTGCTGTAATAAGAACTAGCGGTAACGAGCGAACTCCGACCAAATAAATTTGATCTGCAAGTAGTCCCCAGTAAAAAGGCCGACGAAAACCCTCTCGAAAGCAGTCTTTAATTAAAAGAACTATTCCGCCAAGAAAATAGAACTGCTCTTCAGCCCATTCTTTAAAAGAGGCCCCAGTTATCGCTGTCATTTGAAATTTAAACTTTGGGTAAAGGTCTCTAGTGCCTTTTCGTCTAATTGAAGCTGGTCTGGTTTGCCTGAAAGTGAAACTACATATCCGCAGTTCATTTTTATGAAGGCTGTCGATTTGATTTGAATTGGATTATTGTCTAACTCTCCGCGGATGACTCGTTGTAATGCTGGTTTACTTTGAAATATTAGATTATTTTCACTTACTTTTTTCGAGTTTTCCACAGAGTCTTCGATAATTCTAAGAAGATCTGACAGTGAGATCGAATTGCCAGATTGGCAGTCCGAAAAAATCGAAAGCACATTACCCGTCGTCTTGTTCTTCCATGACGGATATACTGACTGATTTAATTTGGTAAATGGTAGCCCAGGGGCCTTAAAATTGACTTCATTCGAAAATGTTGGAGCTTTCTCTTTTAACAAAGTGGAAACACACGACGCTAAAAAAAATGGCGCGGTTAATAGAATAATTGTGGCTACAAGATGGTTCTTCATGATGATGGAATAAGTATGGCATAGAAAATTGACCCGTCTAGTCTAATTCGATTCGATCACGCAGTTTAAGACTGTCATTATTTTGTCAGACAACGCCAAAATAATATGGATAAATTTTCCTAGCCTCGAAATTAAGATGTGCTGAGACTTCTAAACAATGGCACTTGAAATGCTTTTTGTAGTGGATAATGGAAATTCGAAATTTTATATTAGTAGGTATCGGGGTGGTTTTTTTACTGGACGTCCAGGCGGAAGAACTAAAAGGTCTTGTCAGAAATCAAGGCGAAACCTTCAATTTTGAACTAGCTGGTCAAAAAAATTGGGACTATGACTTAAAGCGCGTAAAGGAAAAAAACCAGACAAAAATACAGCTTTTACTGAAAGCCGCGGATCAAAATTCGCTAAGTAAAATTACTCAAATTGAAAATCCTTTTGTTCAAAGCATTCAGGTGAAACAACAACCGTTAGATAAAAAGTGGTTAGTCGAATTTATCTTGAAAAATGACTCAGTTGATACTTTTGACTACCTAACTGACCAGCCATCTAAACTAATAATTGATTTCTACCTAAATGATAAGCTTACAAATGATCTAGTCCAAAGACCAGAAGCACCACAAGCTTCAACTGCGAAAGCAACTAAAACTGCAAACCCCAAAACGTTGGTTCCTGCGCCAACTAAAACTACAACCAATCAAGTCGCCAGCAGAAATCCTGCTCAGGCTGACTTTTTAAAAATTGAAGAAGCCGGTGGAATAGAAACATCAGCACTTTTAAAAAGTGGACTGAATGAAAACACCGAGTCCTTGTTCGGCCGCTTCTTAATTAAGGATGTGGAAATTAACGAAAAATCGATTCTTCGCAGTGATAATAATTATTACTTAAAATTTCCGATGTTAGAGACAGAATTTTCGTTTTGGAGCATGATGAAGAAGAATCCTCCCGTCTATCAATTCCTAGGTTATACGACCGAAGAGGAAAAACAAGTTCAGTTGTTAAAAACACTTTTTAAGAAAAAAAGGTATTTGGTATTTAAGCAAACTGTAGACTGGTTTGTGAATAAATTTCCGGAATCTAAATACTTAGAATCAGTTTCATTTATGACGGCCGATGCCTTTATCGAATTATGGCGTGAAGAAAAAAATGATAAGTTCTTTGAATTGGGTCAATTTGGTTATCTACAAGCAATAGAAAAATATCCAACTTCGGTGCTAGCTGAAAGAACGTCATTAATGTTAGGGCTTTTAGCGCTGGATAAACAAGACTACATGACTGCAATTCGTCGTTTTAATAACCACATCGAAAACAACAAATTTAAGGACCGATTATCTACTGAGTATGCAAAATTAGGCCTAGGCTATAGCTATTCTAGAATAAATAAATTAAATGATGCCATCAGCGAAATGGATGCTATCGAAAAAGCAAGCAGCAACCCACTGGTTCAAGCAGAAGCTGCATTTCGAAAAGCCGATTTTTACTTCGATGCAAAAAAATACGATGCAGCAATTGATACTTACAATTCGGCACTAAAAAAATATAGCGCATTAGCCAATCTATTTCCTAATGCACAGTTCAATAAAATGGAAAGCTACTTCTGGAAACGAAAGTACTTAGAATCACATCAATCGGGACTTGAGTTCGCACAGAAATTTCCGTCACACGAGTATGCGCCATATGCCTTAACACGAGTCGGCGAGTTGCTTGAAATTCTTGGCGCTGAACAATCGCGGTCTATTGGTTCATTTTTAGAGACTTATTTTCGCTACGGCGATAGTCCGAAAACAGTTGTTGCACGGTTACACCTTCTTAGCACGCGCATGAAGAGCATGAAAGAAGAAGAAGTTAAGAAGACGATTACCAAAATGGAAGAACTTAGTCAAAAAAGTGAGCTTGAAAATATTGACCAATTTAAAACCACAATGATCGCTGACGGATTTAGCAGACGCATGGATCATGAAAAAGCTATTCAAATCTTGTCAGATTTTTACCAGAATAACCCCAATCGTTCAGATTCAAAGCAAGTAACTAAGCGGATAACTAGAAA
Source organism: Bdellovibrionales bacterium (assembly GCA_031427535.1). Taxonomy (GTDB): domain Bacteria; phylum Bdellovibrionota; class Bdellovibrionia; order Bdellovibrionales; family Bdellovibrionaceae; genus Pseudobdellovibrio. Next base: position 6,165 of record JANPNP010000436.1, read on the forward strand.
TATTTTTGATCAAATCAAGTTTTATTCAGACAGTGGGAAACACAAAGAGGTTTTAAAAACCTACCAAAAATATTCTGATACGTGGCTGAAATATCGTGATCGCATCGACACAGATTTTTACTTAGGGCTTGCATATGAAAAGGCCGGTGATTTTGATGTAGCACTTGAAAAGTATACTAAAACATACCAAAACATGCAGGCAATTAAAGGAACGGAAAAAGAAAAGTGGGTTGCAGTTACCGAAGATGTACCAAGTGAAGATAGTCTAAATTTAAGAATTGCAGATTGCTATTACCAAAACAAAAAGTTTCAAGAAGCGTACCAACAGATTGAAAAGATAAAAAGTCCACATTTGCTTTCTGAAGTTGACCAGGTTTTAAGAGTACAGCTGGCGTCTGATCTTTATGAGCAAAAAGGTGATCTTGACACGGCGATGCGATACTTAACAGAACTAGTTCGGGTTTGGAACGGCAAACCAGAGCTTGCTGTTGGCGCACTACTTGATTTAGCTGATATGCAAAATAAAAAAAATACCACGGACGAAGCACAGAAAAGTTTAGAAAAAGTTTTAGATATTGCAGAGACGAATAAGAAGGTTGCTCCGCGCGATGCCATGCGTGCAGCAAACTTTTCCGCAGATTTATATTTAAAACAAAACAAAGTCGATGAGGCTGCAAAGCGATACACTTTTATTTTAGATAGATTCGAATCAACTGAAGATGTTGCAGAGGAACGTTACAAGTTAGGTGAAATCTACTTTAAAAAGGGTGAATTGAAAAAAGCAGAAACTGTGTGGTCAAAGTTAAAAGGACCAAAAGCTGCGGTCTGGACAAAAATTACAAACAACAAATTGCAAGAAGCGCAGTGGAATGATGACTATAAAAAATATCTAAAGCGAATTCCTGCGATGTCAAAAATTGAGGATCAGCAATGAATCAAATGAACTATGGCTCGATTGCTGTTAAATCTCCGGCAATGCTACAAGTCCTTCAGGGGCTAATGGCGCTGAAATCATCAGATTTAATTTTTATTATAGGTTGCAAAGGATCTGGAAAATCAATGTTAGCACAGCATCTTCAGCAAACTATTTTTAGGGATCAAAATGTACGTATTTCTGACACTTTCGATGCTTCTGCTGCAACTGGCATATTCACCTTAAACACGCCGGATTGGGAAAACCTAATTCTTAATATAAAAAGCAAATCATTTAATATGATTGCTATGCCAAGTTTATCTGATCGTCGCTTAGATATTCAGGCTTTGGCAGAGTTTTTTTTACAAGTATTAAGCTTAATGCACAATAAGCCTAAGGTTAAATTAACCGAAAAAGCTTTGGAAAAAATTTTACAGTATGGTTGGCCTGGCCAATTTTATGAATTTGAAGAGATTTTAGAAAATGCATTTGTTTTGGCAATGAATGGCTTAATAGAGCCTGAGTATTTAATGATGGGTCCGCTTAGTATCGAGGTTGGTGTTCCTACAGGCATGAAGTTAGATGAACTAGAAAGAAAATATATTTTACAAACATTATATTTTGTTCATCAGAACCGAACAAAAGCGGCCGAAATTCTTGGAATTTCTATTCGCACGTTACGCAATAAAATTAACCAGTATCGAGTTGAGGGGTATTTATGAGTAATTTGTTCGATAAAACAAGTGATGCGTTAGCAACAGCACTAAGAATGCGTCAAATGCGCCATAACGTAACGTCTTCAAATATCGCAAATGCTGAAACCCCGCACTATCACGCCAAGAAACTTGATTTCGAAAATGCCCTTGCCTCAGCATTAAACATGGATGGCATGAACAGTATGGCGACATCTAACGAGCAGCACTTTGCAACAGGCGGTAAACCAGTTGTAAGTCCAGAGATTTATGAAAATCCGGATATAGCCGTGAACAACGATGGCAACACGGTTGATCTTGAAAAAGAAATGTCTGCATTAGCCGAGAACTCGATTATGTATAAAACGGCTTTACAATTAATAAATAAAAAAATGGCCGCACTTAAATATGCAATTAGTGAATCTCGGTAACGGGCTACATGAATAGCGCAAAGAAAGTGAGCTAGACCATGGCAGATTTTATAACAGGTTTTAGAGTCAGCGGAAGTGGAATGGCTGCGCAACGAGCGCGGATGAATACCATTTCGTCTAACTTAGCAAATATAAATACCACGCGAACTGCAGAAGGCGGACCGTACCGTCGCAAAGATGTGGTTTTTGAATCAATGCCAGATGCGCAGTCTTTCGGTGAAGTCATGGGTGCTACCGACCCCAAGTCTGATTTTCAACGCGTGCAAGTGACAGATGTCGTGTATGACAAAAAAGCTCCCATATTGAAACACGACCCAACCCATCCGGATGCCAATGATGACGGTTATGTTGCTTATCCCAATATTAACTTAATGGAAGAAATGACCAACATGATACAAGCCACGCGGTCGTACGAGGCCAACGTACAGGCTATTCAGGCGACTAAAGATATGGCTTTAAGTGCACTGGAAATTGGTAGATAATTTAATATAGCACTGTAAGCTTAGCACCTTCAATTTAGGAGTGTAGACCATGGATGGTTTAACAATTTCGAATGCCAACCGTTTCCTAGAGACGGCAAATTTAGATAATAAAAATTCTAAAATTGAAATGAATCCGTCGTCTTCTAGCCAGGAAGCTGGTCCGTCATTCGCGGCAACTTTAAAGGAAGCCGTAAATAATGTTAATCAAATTCACTTAGATGCAGACAAAAAAGCGCAAGAACTTGCTACCGGAAAAACCGACGATATCGCCGGCGTCATGTTAGCTTCAGAAAAAGCTGACATTGCTTTACGAGTTATGGTCCAAGTGCGCAATAAGATTATCGATGCGTACCAAGAAATTATGAAGATGCAGGTGTGATGTGGAGAAAGTCTTTGGCGGTATCATTGGTCAATTCCAAGAATTTTATAAATCGTTAGGTCCGACTAAACGATTAGCCTTACTAGCGTCATTCTTTGTAGCGATCGTAACAATAGGCTCAGTCATTTTTATGACTTCAGGTAAAGACTACGCGGTTTTACTTAAGGATCTTCCATCTGATCAAGTGCCAACTATTATCGGTAAACTTGGTGAAAAAAATATACCGTATCAAATAAAGGAAAACGGCCAGACAGTAAACATTCTGGTTCCGAAGGACTTTTTAAGCGCGACGCTGATGCAGCTTTCTGCTGAAGTTGGTTCGTCTAAAATGGGATCCATTGGTCTTGAAATTTTTGATAAGCAAGAATTTGGTATAAACTCGTACGCGCAGAAAATAAATTATCAGCGAGCCCTTCAAGGCGAACTTATGCGCGCAATCAACACGTTAAACGCAGTTAAACAATCCAAAGTAATTTTAGCCTTACCAGCTAAGAAAACGATTATGGAAGAGTCATCACCTCCGTCAGCATCGGTTGTGGTAGCGCTTCATCCTGGCAAAGAGCTTTCTGCAGATCAAGTGCGCGGTATCCGATTCTTAGTCGCTAACGCTGTTGAAGGAATGGAAGTTGATAACGTCACAGTTATCGACGAACGCGGTAAAAT
>JANPNP010000437.1:0-3104 GCA_031427535.1 Bdellovibrionales bacterium
AAAAACTTTGGGGTGATTTCGTAGATAATTTTTGAGTGTCATACTCTTCCACTGCCACGATGGCAGTGGAATCTGGGGCTCGGGGACTGGTCCCCGATTGCATGGATGCAGATACGTCGGATCTTAAGTGAACGGCATTGACCTACAGCTATACAAGTTACAGAGGGAAAAAAATCAACACTTCCACTGCCACGATGGCAGTGGAACCAGGGGCTCGGGGACTGGTCCCCGATTGCAAGGAAGCAGAAAGAACTTCGACGACAAGAAAAACATAAAAAAGTAAACAAGCCTAAAACCAAAAACAAAAACCAAAACGAAGCCAAAGCCAACCGCCAAGCGCTAGTTAGAAAACCGCACCTGCGCGGAACCCACCGCGCCAGTCATAGTCAAAGTAGCTTCTTTATTTTCAGTCAGCGCAGTAGAAACGGGAAACGAAACAATGAACGGTGTTGACCAACGGTTGTGTTGCGGATAGATCGCTTGAATCTCAGTAAGTAACTGCTTCACTTTGGTAGCAGTGCCTTCAAAGCGTTGACCATTCACATCCAAATAAATTTTCCACAAGTTTTTTTTATTTGCTAAGTCAGCAAGTTTACGTTCAGGGGTATAAAAACTAACAAAAAATTCAGTGCGGTCGGTATGGCGTGCGACGACTTTGTAACGCTCTTCTTTGTACTTTGACTCTTGCCACTGCGCTAATCGTGCTGAATGAGAAAGTGTACCGTTCGACATTTCTGAATCAAGCCACGTTGCAGATACAGTCATTTTATTATGTAGGCCTTCATATATTTCGATTCGCTGGGTTTTGCGATCTGTCAATTTTTCATAATCACCCGGAGATAGCTCTTGAACCCCTGCCGGCATTGGCAGCTGGGTTGCGCACCCCAAATGAAGCATGGTCAGAACGATTAATGCGAAAACTAAAAAATGATTTGATTTCATGTAATCCGTTTCTTTTGCACTGTTATCCATGCCGTTATTTTTAAACTCATTTATACTGCTCCGCAAAATGAATTACGTCGGCAATAACATCTTTGCGAACCGTATCGTTGTAAAGTTCATGCTTGCCACCCTCGACAATTTTTAAACCTTTTTTTTCCGAACTAAAGCCATCAAACATTTTTAAAGCAGCTTGGCTTGAAACTACCGGATCATGATCTGATATATGCATGTAGGTAGGTAAAGTAATACCGGCAGCCTGATCTAGCACTGATAAAAATTCACGTTTCATCCCAAGGTAGACTCCGGGCGACATGCGGTGATGACGATAGGTATCTGATTCGTATTCACGGATGACAGCAGGATCACGAGTTAATTGCTCATTGTTAATTTCGTTACCTAAAGTTAATTTGGGTAGAAAACTATTTATAAAGCTGGCGCTCTGGTCCTTCCATTTAGGAACTTCGAAGGCAACTCCAAACAAGGGGGAACTTAATACCTGCGCTTTAATATTCGAATACGTCTGTGGATATTTTTTCTCAAGTAGGGCGCTTGTTTGCACTAATGCACCCATCGAATGTCCTAAAAGGATTACGGGTTTGTGTTTTACATCGTCAAAGCCAAGGCATTTATTTAAAAAGATATCGTAATCTAAAACATACTCGCTGAAATCGACAGCGTAACCACGTGGGCCGGCCGATTTTCCGTGGCCGCGCAAATCCCATCCTATAAAATTCCAGTTCGTGTGTTCAAATTCGGAAATTAAGCGATGATAACAATCTGAATGTTCACCGTGTCCGTGAGTAATTAAAATTGTGCCAACAGAATTTTTAGTTGACCACTTTTGCATGAAAAGTTTGGCATCGTTGTGACCTGTAAAAAATAGTTCCGAGCGTTGATACATATAATTTTAGATTGCGGCCACTTGGAATTGAAGTCAAATTTAATGTCTTAACTTTCGATTAGTTAAGACCTTGTAATACGATGGTATCTTCACCCTGTGAAGATGACTGAGATATTTCATTTGGAGGATAGTCCAGCGAGTAATGAATTCCTCTTGATTCTTGGCGCTTCAGCGCACATTCCACAGTTAAACTTGCGACAATCGCAATATTTCTAAGCTCTAGAATATCACTATGTACTTTCATGTTCGAATAATATTCTTTCACTTCCGAAAGAATATTTTGTAAACGATGTTCAGCTCTTTCTAGTCGTTTGTTTGATCTAACTATGCCGACATAATTCCACATCAATCGCCGAATTTCTTCCCACATGTGCGATATAACTATCATTTCGTCAGAATTCAAATTTTCAGGCTTAGTCCATTTTCGCGGAAACTTTTTCAATACCGTTACGGCCGTAATTTTATCCCATTCTTTTCTTATAACGTCGGCACAGTTGTGAGCCATTGCAAGGCATTCCAATAATGAATTTGAGGCCAAGCGATTAGCACCATGCAGACCTGTACACGCTGTTTCGCCGATTGCGAATAGGCCGATAATATCCGTGCGACCACTGACGTCCGATAAAACTCCGCCGCAAAGGTAGTGCGCTGCCGGTACGACTGGAATAGGCTCTTTGGCGATATCAATACCGAATTCTTGGCATTTTAAATAGATGTTTGGAAAATGTGATTTTAAAAATTCAACCGGCTTATGTCGCATGTCCAAATAAACACACGGTTCGCCAGATCTTTTCATCTCAGCATCAATTCCTCTGGCGACGATATCGCGTGGCGCTAACGATCCTAGTGGGTGATACTTTTTCATAAAGGGTTCACCTTTTGAGGTAATTAATTCGCCGCCTTCGCCGCGCATGGCTTCGGTGATAAGAAAATTTCTAGATTCGCGGTGATAAAGGCAAGTCGGGTGAAATTGCATGAATTCTAAATTAGCGATGCGTGCGCCAGCCCGATAGGCCATCGCAATTCCGTCGCCGGTGGCGCCGCTCCAGTTTGATGTGTACAAATAAACTTTTCCAGCTCCACCAGTAGCTAATACTGTGGCCTTAGCTTGAATAATTTTAACTTCGCCACTTAATTTATCGAGAGCGTAAACTCCAACGATACTTGTAGGGCCAGTATTAGTTGGATCAATTTTTTTGTTAACAAGTAGATCAATCGCAAAATAGTTTTCGAGAATTTGAATATTTTTGTTTTTTTGAAC
>JANPNP010000438.1:0-2995 GCA_031427535.1 Bdellovibrionales bacterium
TTTACCTACTACCGCCAGATATGCTCAAAGAGGCGGATAAAAAATTTTTAAAGAATACTAAGCCAGAATACCTCGCAGCAGAAAAAGAGTTGCGAAAAGAAATCGCTGCAAGAATTAAAGTCGAGCAAGAGCATTTCAAAAAACTATTGGCTACAGATCCTGAGTTTACCAAAATTCAACTTGCAAATTTAAACAAATTAGCGATTGGAATGCAAAAGACAAAAGTTGTAGATATTTTAGGAAAGTTATATTTGGAAGATAACACCCGTACAGTAATAATTTATTCGCTGTATACTTTTGCCGATATTGTTCATTCCGAAATGGAAAATAAGTTCATAATGCCTGCAGCCTATGTTATTTTAAGATTTGATAAAAATTTTCAGCTATCTGCTTTGGTTTCGGCAGTCTCTGATACCTACGTCTTTGGCACAGTTCCGGCATACGAAGAAAAAGTACAAATTGAGCAACCGCGCGCAATGACAACACCCCAAGCTGCCCCTGCTGCAACGCCCACATTACCGAACAAAATATCGACACCTGTTCTGTACAAAAACCAACTGCATCACGAAATAGCCAAGAAAGTTAGACGGGCTGATTTTTTAACGATCGAATTGGATCCAACAAAAGAAATAATTCTTTTGCGAATGCGTCCCATTGGAAAAGATGGGTATTTGGTTATGGAGATTCCTCAATCCTCTACACTCCTGAGCTTTGGATTGTTGCTGAACGATCAAATTGTTGCGCTTAATGGCGTTCCTTTGGATAATCTACAGGCCCTAATGAATGGTCTTCGAAAAATTGGTAAAGAAAAGAGTGGTTCTATGTTAATTTTGCGGCAAAATAGATTAATTAAAATAAATCTTACAGCGGAATAATTAGAAAACTACGGTAAATAGTAAACTTCATACCCCCTTGTGTCTTGAATGTTTTCAAAAAGTCTCCTAAAAAAAGGTATGAAAAAAATCATCCTTATTTTATCTTTTTTTGGTCTTGGCGCTTTTGCAGAAGAAATTCCGCTTCGCATTGCAGTTATTCAAGAATTTGGTCAGTTTAATCCGATCACTTTAAACTTAGCTTCAACCGAAGCTTTCCTGCATTTCGTCATGCGCGAAATGACAACCCGAGGCGCCAACGGAAAACTAATACCGGACTTAGCCGAAAAAATTCCAAGCTTAGAAAATAAATTAGCCAAGATTTCTTCTGTTAAAGGCGTGAAAAAAATTAAGGCGACGTGGACTATTCAAAAAAATGCGAAATGGAGCGACGGTACACCCGTCACCTGTCACGACTGGTGGTTGGGATGGCAAGTGGGACTTAGTAATAACACGATGGTGACTGACAAAGGCATGTATTCGAAAATTGAAAACATCGAATGGATTTTAAAAGAGCCCAAAAAATGTAACGTCAGTTACAGCACCGCCAGTTGGACTTTTGACCGCGACCTTCCGTACCCCATCCCATTTCATTTAGAAAACGAACCTTTTACGAAATGGAAAAATCAAAAAGAAGCTTACGATCAGAATACAAACTATGTGGTAAACCCAATACGGACGGGACTATATAACGGCCCGTTTCAAGTGCAAGAATTCAAACTAGGAAGCCACTTTGTTTTAGTACCTAACCCGCATTTCTATGGTAGCAAAGCAAAAGTTTCTAAAATACTAGTGAAACATATCGGCGAATCTAACGCCATTTTAGCCAGCTTAAAAACTAAAGCGATTAATATGGTATCAGCCGTAGGATTTCCGCCAGATTTAGCCCTATCTTATTCTGACACCGAAGCGAAGGAACCTTACCGTGTATTTTTTCAAGATTCTCCGGTGTTTCAAGGTTTATTTATTAATCACGAAGACGAATTTTTAGCTGATGTAAATGTTCGTAAAGCATTATCACTAGCGATTGATAAGAAAAAACTAACAGATGCGTTTTTTAATTCTAAGTTAACACCTGCCGAAACCTTCATTCCGCCGACTGCCGACGAATTTAAAAGCAGACCAGCCGTTTATGATGTGGAAAAAGCCAAAAAATTATTAGATGAAGCCGGTTGGAAAATATCTGATAAAAAAAACCGTGTGAAAAATGGCAAAGAACTTGTCATCGATTTTAAAACGTCGGCGGGAATAAAAATTTTAGAAACCATTCAAGTTTACATTTGTAACGAGTTTGCAAAAATTCAAGTGGGTTGCAGCATTAAAAATCAGCCGCCACGTGTGCTTTTAGGTGACACTATCACCAAGGGTAGTTTTTCATTAGCCATGTTTGGTAATTCTATTCTACCAGATACCTCACTAACATCCTTATTTTCATCTAAAGAAATACCAACCAAAGAAAACAGTTGGGCTGGTGGCAATAACATTCGCTGGAAATCTGTGAAAATGGATCAGTTGTTAAAAGATTATGAGCAAGAAAATAACCCTAAAAAAAGGGGCGCTATTTTAGCTAAAATGGAAACTGAAATTTTAGAACAAACAGCGTTAATTCCAGTTTATCACCGAAAAGAAGCTGCAGTTCTACCAGATAATTTGGATGGCTTCACCTATTTATCAAAGGGCACTAGTTTCGCCTTTCCGGAAAAGTGGTCCGTCAAATAAGATTAAGCCATTAATGTTGCGACCCAAGCTTTTTTAGAGGCTGGGATCGCTTCAGGCGGCATGAAAAGCCCTGTTTTTAACCCACCGTCGTACGCTAAACTGCCTTTATAAATCTCGTCTGATTTTAAAATGGATTTTAATATTGAAAACGCTTTGGCGTTGTTGCCTTTCATGACTTTGATAACTTCTGCTACAGTCACATGAGCTATAGAATCATCCCAACAGTCGTAATCAGTCACAAAGCAACAAGGTAAATACGGAAGCCCTGCTTCGCGTGCTAATGCGTATTCCGGAAAATTAGACATTCCGATAATTTGGGCACCCATCTGTCGGTAGGCGTTCGATTCTGCCTTCGTCGAAAAATACGGACCTTCGATGCATACATAGGTTTGTCCGAAATGACT
>JANPNP010000439.1:0-8685 GCA_031427535.1 Bdellovibrionales bacterium
CACTGCAAACATTTTTTATTTCTATTTTATCTTGTCTGATAGCAATTGGTTTTGTACTGGCGGCACTTCCCTTGGTGCAAAATTTCCTCATCAATAAATTTAATTTACCCGTACAGCTGTATTTAAATTGGCAGTCGATACTTATTATTTCAGGCCTTGGTGTTCTGGGTCCGCTGCTTATGACAGTTCCGCAAATATTACAAATTTTTGATTTGCAGCCGCTTCAACTTTTACAAAATTCATTTGAAAAAACAAAGAAGACAATTTGGTACTATATCTGGATTGTTATTTCGACTGTTATTTTTTGGGGATTAGCCATCTGGCAAAGCCAATCCTATAAAATTGGCTCTGGCTTTGTGGCAGGGATTTTAGCGCTAATTTTTGTTTTTTACTTTTTCAATTTTTATATAATGAAATTTCTAGAACGTGCCGTAGCTGGTTTTTCGTGGCTTACGCAGTATAGTATAAAAGGCCTAACACGCAGACGTGCATCAACAAGTTTAGTCTTTATTACCATGAGCTTATCCACGTTGGTTTTAAGTTTACTGCCGCATATCAAAGCCTCGATTTTGTATGAAATTCGTCCCGAAGAGCAGTCGCAAATTCCAAATTTGTTTTTGTTTGATATTCAACCCGATCAAGTTGAAAAGTTACAAAAAATTTCTCAGGAATTAACCGGTAAGCAGTTGGTATTAAGTTCGCTGGTAAGGTCCCGCATCTTAAAAATTAACGACGAAAATTACGAGCGCTTAATCCAAGATGATTCATTTCAAACGCGCGAAGCTGAAGCTGAAGCCCGTTTCAGAAACCGTGGCGTGAACTTAACCTACCGCGCCTTTATTCAGCCATCAGAAAAAATCACAGACGGCGAATTTAAAGGTGTGTTTGAAAAAAGTGGCGGCGAACAGTTGCCAGGCTTATCCGTCGAAGAACGTTACGCCGAGCGCGTCGGTTTTAAGTTAAATGACGTTGTCACATTTGATGTGCAAGGGCTTGAGGTCAAGGCACGCGTGACGTCCCTTCGGCAAGTGCGTTGGACCAGTTTTCAGCCCAACTTTTTTATTATTTTTCCCACGGGCGTTTTAGAAGATGCACCACAGATTTTTTTAACTTCAGTGTCTGAGGTAACTCCGCAGGTTGCCAAACAAATTCAAATGCGGGTAGCACAAGAATTAAAAAATGTGTCAGTCATTAATGTAACCCAGGCTGTGCAAAATTCGTTAAAGTATGTGGATCAAATGTCTATTGGTCTGCAGCTAATGGCCTGGTTAGCTGTTTCTGTTGGTTTGTTTGTATTTATAATTCTACTAAATACGCAAATCAAAGAGCGTTTGACCGAGATGAATTTGATGCAAATTTTAGGCTGCCAATTGGAACAAATTAGAAAAGCTTTGTTCATGCAGTTTTTTATTTTAATAAGTCTTTCTGTCTTATTTGGTATAGTTTTCGGTCTTATTGCGGCTGCATTGATCATGCATTTTATTTTTGATTTAACTGCCGTATTTGACTTTAAGTACATGGTGTTTCTAACCCTGGGACTAATCCCTATTGCAGCGACAACCATTTTTTGGGGTCTAAGGCCTTTGAAAAATTTAAATCCGATGGATTTAATTAGACAGGCGACTTAAGGTTGAATTAGTTTAAGTGAATGCAAACCCTGCAAGCGCAAATTGATAAAGCCGTACAGCTTCTGAAAGACGGGGATGTGGTCGCGTTCCCAACAGAAACCGTTTACGGCTTGGGTGCACGTATTGATTCAGATGCTGCTGTTGCAAAAATTTTTTCAACCAAACAACGACCTTTTTTTGATCCTTTGATCGTGCATGTAAGCTCGGTTGAACAAGCAAAAAGTTGCACGACAAATTTTAGTCCAATGGCTGCTGCTTTAGCCGAAGCATTTTGGCCTGGTCCATTAACTATGGTTTTGCCAAAGTCAGAAAAAATTTCGGATCGTATTACTTCTGGTTTGCCAGATGTTGGATTGCGGTTTCCGTCCCATGCCGTTGCGCAAGAAATAATTACTAAAGTGGGTGTGCCAATCGCTGCACCTAGTGCGAATAAGTTTGGCCGCACAAGTCCAACCCAGGCCAGTCACGTGAAGCACGAATTTGGCTTGTCCGTTTTTATTGTTGAAAGTCAAGCCAGTGAAATAGGTATCGAATCGACGGTGCTAGCGGTGTATGCGAAAGATAATCAATCCTACCAGCTTAGCATTTTACGAAAAGGGTTTATCACCCAGTCGCAAATTGAAGGCGCCTTAAAAAAACAAAAGTTAATCTATCAGTGGGTTGAAAGTTCAAAAGCAGCATCACCCGGGAATATGAAACATCACTACATGCCTGATATGCCATTTATCATATGTCGAAATCAAAAAATGAAATTGTCAGAATTAACGCAAATTTTGAATGATCGACTGCCGCAACTACCGGATCAAGTCGACGGCGTTAAAATTACAAAGCCTAAAGGCACTATAAATAAGATAGAGTTTTTTAAACTGCCGCTTGACCCTATATTAGCCGCCCGCGATTTATATGCGCTACTTCGCGCGGCCAGTTTACGATCTCCGCAAGCCCTTTGTTTTATCCAATTGCCCCATCAGACCGGAGAAATGTGGGAATCTATCTTCGATAGGCTGTACAAAGCGGCCAGTTTGATTTTAGACTAGTAAGATGATGAAGAGCATTTACATTCCGATACGGGCTGCGTACAGATTGATTTATTTTTTGACGGTTCTGTATGTCTACTTCCTAAGTGCGATGGTGCTATTTTTTTCAACTTTCAACAAAGTGAAGCGTCGTCACCGTTTAGTTGCTAATGCACAATTTTATTCAAGCTTCATGGCCGGTGCATTTAACGTTAAGGTGGTTTGCAAAAACCCACTTGCCGCTGATGAAAATTCATTAGTTGTCGGAAACCATTTGGGATTTATCGATATTGTTACTTTGCAGTCGATGCGCGGCTGTGTTTTCATTACGTCGCTTGAAATGAAGCAAACACCGGTGTTAGGTCAAATTTGTGATTTAGCAGGTTGTGCTTACGTGAACCGAAAAAATCGAATGAATATTCAAGATGAACTAAAAGGCGTTACAGAAACCTTAAAAGACGGCTTTCGCGTGGTCCTTTACGCCGAATCCGTAGCATCTAACGGCGAACAAGTCCTTCCATTTAAAAAAACTTTGCTAATGGCTGCAGGTTTTGCAAATCGTCCGATCCGACCATTTGTCTTTAATTTCCGCGAAGTTAACGGCGGGCCCGTTTTGTACAAGCATCGTGATTCACTTTGCTGGTATGGTGATGAAACATTTTTTCCAGCAATCTGGCGATCCTTGAAGTTAGATTCAGTAACCTGCGAAATCGAGTTTTTACCGCTAGTCTATACAAAACCAGAAGACAACAGGGCTGAAATCGCAAACTACTTACACAAAGTAATTTCTGAAAAGTTCGTAACCTTTGAGCCTGATATGAATTTAGATTATTCAACGACGACTGCAGGCACTACGCCCCGAACCGAATTAGCTGCAAAAAGTTGATACAAATTGATATCACGTGCTTGAATAACTTTCTCGACGATTTGTTTTTTTCCTAACCCGGGTAGTTGAATAAATCCTTGTTGAAATACCAATCTGCGGTACACGCCATTAATACACCCACAACATAGCGCTGGGGTTATGACCACATCATTTTTGATATCATAGAAGAATAAATTAAAACGGCTGGTTTCTACTATTTGATTTTTTTTATTAATAGAAATCACGTCCAAAGCCGAGATTTTTTTTAGACTTAACAGTTCGTCCCAGCAGGACCGATCTTCCCATTTGTAATTTTGCCATCCTAAACCTGACATTTGATACTTATCAGTTACCAGCTGCAGCGGAAGGACCGCCGGCAGGGGATCAAGATCAAGGACCTTGTAGGTAAATGAAAAATCATGCTTTGAAAATATAAGGCGTACAATTTTGGCTTCTGCACATGCGCTTAGAACCTGTTGTTCTATTTCGTCGTAGTGCAAAAGAACCCTTTTTAAATCCGTCACCATGTTTAAATGCTGAAAGGCCTCGTAAGTTCGTAACGCATGAATAGGTTTTAGAAAAATTCCCTGCGCATCACAACGTAAAGTATCTAAAATATTAGATACGGATTTATTCGTAATGAACATTTAAACTTCCAGCCTTGTGAATCAATTCCGCAAATTCTTTATCTGGATCCGAATCATAAACAATTCCACAGCCAGCAAAATAAAAATAATCGTCTTCAGTCGATACAAAAGTGCGAATAGCAATATTTAGTTTAAAATCCCCGTTATGCCACCAGCCAATTGTACCTGTATACGCCTGGCGCTGCGTGCGTTCCAGTTCAGAAATGACGTCTAAACTTTCTTTCTTCGGACAGCCACTAATAGATCCGCCGGGCATTAGTTTTTCTAAAATTTCAGGTAAACTTTTGTCGGTATCGATTTGAATTTCTGAATACGTGTGCTGAATGTAGTTTAGGCTCATCAGTTGCCTGTGGCCAGTGACACGTGCTGAATTTGTAATTTCAAGACTGTTAAAATCATTTCGAAGCAGATCAACAATCATAGAAAGTTCGGCCTCTTCTTTTTGATTATCAATTAAATCCACTTGCGTATTTACTAAAGCAGAAGCGCTTCCTTTTATAGGTGCAGTCACTAGATTTTTGCCATTTTTGGCTAAAAATAATTCTGGCGAAAAGCTAATTATTGAAAAATCCGGGTGCGGTAAATGGCATTTGTAATTGCCTTTGAAATGCGTATGCATCATCAGGAAAAATTGCAGACTATCCATTTTTAAACGCGCACGAAACGCAGCTGTTAAATTAACCTGATAGATGCGGCCCGCTTTTATCCAGTTGTAAATTTGGTTTACATTATCTGTAAATTCTTTTTTAGAAACTAAAAGCTCAAACGGAGCAGCCGTTAATAAATCTGTGTTACTGCGTAAAAGTGCGGTGTGCTTCAGTTGAATATCTCGAAAAGTTAGGACCTCGGCATTTTTTAATACGTACACTTGGGCTTTAGCGGCCTCGTAAAGACACGCTTTTGCGACAGGGTTTTTTGCAAAAGCATCAAAGTTTATCTGCACGACTTTTTTAAAGTTTGCGTGCTTTAGCTGAATATCGTTTAAAAATTGGGTCACAGAAGTTGTGTCGGGGCAGGACAACAACGTGTAATCTGTTGAATACAAATACGTTTCGCTTTCATAAAAACAAATAACTGGCTTCATTTACGAATCCATTGCTGCAAGTAATTCTGTAATAAAAACGTATTTTCTGTCATAAAAGATTCAGGGTGAAACTGTACCCCTAGCCATTTTTCGTTTTTGTGTTCAATCCACATGGCAGTGGTTTCGCATCTGGCAATAAGGTCAAAGTTTTTTAAGTCTAAACACTCTAATGAATGATATCTGGCGACAACCAAATTATTAAATTCAGGAATATTTGTTTCTAGCTTTGATTTTTTTCCGTGAAGCGGTGGGACGTAGGGTTCGACTTTTCCATCTGCGGCAATTGTCAATAATTGCATTCCTAAACAAACTCCAAAAATGGGTTTTGCAAAAAATTTTTTTTGTAACCAATGAACAACATGCGGGTAATCGTGCGGTGATTTCGGACCCGGGGACAAAACCACAAAGTCAAAATCAGCAAACTGTTGATCTGCAATTTCGCAGTGATTAATGATCAGGACTTGTTCGCAAAATGCATGAAGCCAATGCTGCAAATTGAAAGTGAATGAGTCATCGTGATCTATAAGTAGGGCTTTCACGGGACTAAGATGTCATGGCTAGCATCGGCTAGCTAGCCTTTGTTAAAAATGATTTCTAACTAAGAGCAATAACGTAGCTAATCAGCATTTGTAAGAACCAAATACTTACATTTAACTTATCAAAATAATTGCGCTTTTTGTAAACAAAACCGTTTGAACTCATAAGCCTCCCCATTTGCTTTAAAGTCATCTGGCTTAGATGCAGATATCAAATCTACATATAACCTATATATGTAGATAATATGTAAATTTGGACAAATCAATATGTAAGTAGAAAGGTATTTGAAAACTAGCTGTTAGATTAGCTTGATGCGCCGCTACAATTGTCAGCACCTATGATCTAATCAATTTTAGCACATCCAATTGTTTGGTAGGCGATCTAGCGCGATACTTATAGGTATGTCTTTAACCATAACTAGAAACCCAAATTTGACGGCGCCGCTTCGTAGTTCAGGTGCAGTAAATGAAATTCAGCAAAAGTATTCGGCCGATTCTCCATTAGCATGGTGGACGGGTGTGCCACCAGAAAAATGTGTAGGCTTTAATAAGCAAAAAAACTTTTTACAAGCTTTGCCACTTTTAAATCTAGAAATTTGCTCGCGACAAGATGTTTTAAATTATTTTGATAATACATGGACCCTGACCGAGTTGTTATTTCAAAGTTTAAAGAATGAATCGGCATTTATACGGCCGCCGTATCATCAGTTGCGCCATCCGCTTATTTTTTACTATGGTCATCCGGCTGTTCTATTTATCAACAAACTTCGCTTAGCTGGTTTAGTCAATGTGCCTATTGATTTGTATTTAGAAAAAGTTTTAGAAACCGGCGTCGACGAGATGAGTTGGGATGACCTAGGCAAAAATGAAATGATTTGGCCAACAGTCGACGACGTTCGCGGGTATAGAAAAAAAGTTTACGATATCATAAAAAATCTAATTCTAACTCATCCTGATATTGAAAAACGTGTCAGCGATCAGCGTAGCTCAAATCTGTGGGCACTTTGGATGGGTTTTGAACACGAGAAAATTCATTTTGAAACATCTTCTGTGCTGATGCGTGAACTTCCGCTGGAGCTTGTACAAACTCCAAAATACTGGGCCCCACTGCATCCCAGTAGCACAGTGAAGAAAAATTTATTACCAGCAGCAGTTCGTGATTATCAGCCAGCTAGTTGGATACAAAAAGAAAAGCAAACAGTAACTTTAGGTAAATCATCAACCCAAAAAACGTTTGGTTGGGATAACGAATACGGCACGCGTGCTGTTGACTTGAAACAATTCCAAGCGACAAATAACTTAATTACCAACGGAGAATTTTACGAATTCGTCAAATCAGGTGATTACAGCCAAGATCAGTATTGGCTTCCCGAAGGATTAGCCTGGAGAAAATTTCGTAATACAAAACGCCCTACGTTTTGGATGGCCAGTGGGCCCGAAGGTTTGCATGAATACAAGCTGCGAACACTATTTGAAGTTATCGATATGCCCTGGGATTGGCCTGTCGAAGTTAATCATCACGAAGCTAAAGCTTACTGCGCGTGGAAGCAGAAAAAAGACAATTCTAGTTTGCAGTACCGTTTACTGACTGAAGCTGAACACCATGCCTTGATGACTTTTTCTGATGATCCGGTTTTACAAAAGTCATCCTATGCAGATTTTTCGATGAACGGCGATAATGCTTTTAATTTTAACCTGCAGTGGTCATCGCCGGGCCCAGTTGATAAAAGCATCATGGGTAATGTTTGGCACTTGTTAGAAGATCAGTTTAATCCACTGATCGATTTTCAAGTGCATAGTCTATATGATGATTTTTCCACGCCTTGTTTTGATGGGAAGCACAACATGATTGCCGGCGGTTCATTTATAAGCTGCGGTCACGAAGCCAGCCGCTTTGCTAGATTTCATTTTAGGCCACACTTTTATCAGCACTCGGGTTTTCGAATGGCTGCCACCCTAGATGGAACTGCTGATAACAATTCGTTTAAATTTAATAATTCAAATGAATACACCCATCATAAACGGGCTAGTGTTCTGGATCAAATGACAACCGATCCGAATTGGTTCAAAAAAATTGACCAGCCCCTCGAGCCCTCGGAAGATGCTTTGAAAAACATGTTTCAATCGACACAAACACGCATCTTAGAATTTTATAAGGGCTTTAAAAACATGAAAGCCTCGGGCACAGCCCATGATCCGCAGAAAAATTTTGTGCGCGATGATTTTAAAGTTCCCTATCAGGTGGTTAAAAACTTTCCACAGTACGGTCAGCATCTTTCTGAACAACTGAAATTAATTTTTGAAGAACTGGCGCCTCTATCGCAAATGCCGGGGCATCCGGGCTATGCGGCCTATGTTTCAGGGTCGGCAAATGTCTATAGCAATTTGGCTCAGTTAATTTCGCAAACACTAAATCCCTTCACGGGTCATTTTATGATGGCTCCGGGATGTGTTACGCTCGAGGCTGAAGCTGTAAACTGGTTTCTTAATTTGTTTAAATTCCCAGAAAAAACAGCGATTGGTTATTTCACAAGTGGCGGAAGCCAAGCCAATTTAGCAGCGATTACCTTAGCGCGAAAAAATATTTTAAAAAGTTATGATTTAACCGAAGGGCGCGTTTATGCCTCGGCGCAAGCGCATCACTGTATTGGCAAGGCCCTTGATTTTTTGGGTTTCCCGAAGGAAACCTTACAAAAAGTTGACGTGCAGTCCGACTTAAGAATGGACGTCGCGGCATTAGAACGCATGATTTGTGCTGATTTAGCTAAAGGCTTAAAACCATTTGCCATAGTTGGCACGGCAGGCTCAACCAACACAGGCGCAGTAGATAATTTAGCTCAGCTGTCGCAGATTGCGAAAAAATATGGACTGTGGTTTCACGTTGATGGCGCTTACGGTGCGCTATTCAT
>JANPNP010000440.1:0-4480 GCA_031427535.1 Bdellovibrionales bacterium
CTTTATTACGTGCAATTTATCGTGTCGGACCGCTGGTGGATAACAAGTATTGCCGCAAGCTTTTTAGCGCTTTCAGTCTGGCAAGGGGCCTTTCAGTTTGGTAAAAAGGCCTACTTACGACAAAGCATTATGATGGCGCTATTTATATTTTCGTTCACAGTGACTTTACTTGGGTTCGTGCGCCCGCAGTACTTAAGCGCTGCCTTTGGAATTACCGATGGCGTAAACCAAGCAGCCACTGCTGAACTGTGGACACCATTTTCAGAAGACGAACTTAACCGGGCAGTCGCTAATAAGCAGCCGGTGCTTATTGATTTTTATGCTGACTGGTGCGCAGCTTGCCACGAATTAGAGGAAAAAACTTACACGAACCCCGAATTTGTCCAAATGTCGAAAAGCTTTAAGTTGCTTAAGGTCGATGCCACGAAGGACACAGACGCGGTTCAGAGCATTCTTAAAAAATATCAGGTACAGGGCTTGCCAACAGTCGTGTTTATCAATAGAAATGGGGACCTGCTACCCGATCTTACGTTCACGCAATTTATCAGTTGGGATCAGTTAAAGCCAAAAATGTTGGAGAGCTTAAAATGACCGCTAAAAGTAGTTCGACTGTTAAAGATGCTGTAAAAACCACAGATGTTCGCTTAAACAAACTGTTAGCTGAGCGTGGCGTAGCTTCTAGACGCGGATCTGATAAAATGATCGAAGAAGGTCAAGTTACCGTTAACGGAAAAAAAGTTTACGAACTTGGTATCAAAGTTAATCCAAACGTCGATAAGATTAGCGTAAGTGGTAAGCCCTTACGTAGTAAAAATCAAAACTTGTACATTATGTTTAACAAGCCCAAAAACGTAATCACTTCAATGAATGACCCATTAGAGCGTGTCACTGTGGCCGATTACATGCACGATGTTCCTGGCCGTGTTTATCCAATTGGACGCTTAGATTGGGACAGCGAAGGCCTTATTCTTTTAACTAACGATGGCGACTTTGCACAAAAGGTTATGCATCCCAAAGAAGAAGTTACTAAAACGTATCACGTAAAATTAAACGGACAGCCACAAATTTATCAGATCAAAAAATTATTAACTGGTGTGCCAATTCCGGGCGCAGGAAAAGTAAAAGCTAAACTAGTTGAAAAGTTAAAAGCTGTTAAAGAAAAAAATAAAAAAACATCTGACAAAAATGATTGGTATAAAATCATTATCACCGAAGGTAAAAACCACCAAGTTCGTGAGATGTTCAAAAAAATTGGCTTTGACGTGATAAAACTGCAACGTGTTGCCATCGGTAAGCTGCGCATTGGTTCGCTTGAGCGTGGTTCATTTGTATATTTAAATGATGCAGCGATCGAGCGCGTATTTATGCAAGATCTGCCAACTGATAACGGTGTGCGCGAGCATCGACCTAAGTCGACAAAAAAGATCGCGCCGGTAACGAAAAAGAAATTTAATAAAGGCTTACGCATCAGCGACAGCAAAGAGGCCTAGTTCCTAGC
This sequence comes from Bdellovibrionales bacterium, assembly GCA_031427535.1. Taxonomy (GTDB): domain Bacteria; phylum Bdellovibrionota; class Bdellovibrionia; order Bdellovibrionales; family Bdellovibrionaceae; genus Pseudobdellovibrio. The sequence goes on from JANPNP010000440.1 coordinate 1,499, forward strand.
GGCTGGCCTTTTGTAATTTGGCTAAATTACCGATTTAACGGCTATGAAGACGATAAATCTAATATTCTTTATCCTGTTTTTAGCAACTTTGACAGCTCAAGCCGAAGAGCTAACCGTCGTTGATGTATCACGAAATATTCCCTTATCTGACGATGAACCCGTTTACCGCGACTACATAATTGGATTAGGCGATGTTGGCCCCCTGAAAAAAAATTTAGTGGTTTTAGTGAAACGAAATTTAAATATGAAGTCTGCAGATCAAAAAGACGTTGGCACTGTCGATACCGCAGTGGCGCAAATAAAAATTATTCATGTTGATAAAAAAGTTGCCGTTGCACGCGACTACAAACTGATCCCACGCGATAATGAAATTATGCTTGAAAATTTAGGTGTAATGACCGGCGACCGTATTGATCTGGCCGGGGCCTTTGTAGATAACAAAACTACTAAACGCGAGCCGTCGGCTACAGTGATCGAAAAACCTGCTGCCAAAGACGTCATTTCCCCTAAGCCTCCGACACGAATGCAACCAGAAATTTAATGCTTAAGCCCTAATTATCTGGCATCTTGCCTGCATGAGCTCAACCTATTTTCGCGTCCGCCTTTCCCAAGTGCCACGAATACAAGAACACGAGATTACGCTTTTTTGTTTCGCGCACAAGGCTTTGGGAATAAGTGAAGTACTTAATTTCTCACAACCTGACTTAACCTACGATCCATCTTTAATTCCACAACGCTTTCTTGAACTTGATGTCTTCTTTGAAGAAAAACCTGAAGCCGATTTTTTTACTAGCCTACAAAAGATGAACTCGCAGGTTCGCATGTTGGAAAATGAAGAAGAAAGTAAAGATTGGCTTGAGGAATGGAAAAAAGGCTTTGTTCCATTTAAATTAGTGGGGCCTGTGTGGGTGGTACCCTCCTGGTTAGAAAAGCCTGCAGATGTTGCAACAGAAATAAAGATTGATCCGGGCATGGCGTTTGGTACCGGCACCCATGCAACAACTAAGATGGCGTCATACTTCATTCACAAATTAGCTTTAGACAATCCTGAGGGCGTAAAAACGTGGTCCTTACTGGATGTGGGTACGGGCACGGCCATATTAGCCGTGCTGGCAGAAAAAATGAATTACAGTTACATCACTGGTGTGGAAATAGATATCGAAGCAAGACGGAAGGCCCGTGAAAATTGCGAACTAAATAAGACCCAGAGTATTGAAATCACTGAACTGCAATTAGATGAAATAAAAGAACAGTATGACGTTGTTGTCGCAAACATTATTGATGGCGTGCTGATTCGCTTACAAAAAGATTTGCTTCGCGTGCTGAAACCTAATGGTCACCTATTCCTGACAGGAATTCTTCAAGAACGCGACAATCACTTTTTTGACAAGATGATTGAGAATAATCCATTACGAGTCATCAAGCGGATTGAAAAAGATGAGTGGGTTGGCTACTGGGTACAAAAAGTTCAGCAGCAGCAATAGGGGCAACAATAGGAGCAGTATGCGGCGCTACTGGATTGAAAAATCTCAAATATTTAACACGGAAGTTGTTTTTAAAAATGAACAGTTTCATCATATCTTCGATGTGTGCAGACAAGAGATCGGTCATCACTTTGAAGTGATCACCGAGGATTCCAAAGCCTATTTGGTTGAAGTCACCAGTATTGAAAAAAAACAGGCCACAGCAAAAATTATTGAAACCCGAGAAATCGCTAAATTAAATCGGCCCCATATTCACCTAGCGCTTGCGATCTCGCGCTTTCCAGTGATGGATTCAATTATCGAACGAGCCGTCGAAATGGGCGTAAGCTCTATAACTCCGTTTTGTTCTGAATTCAGTTTTATACGTAAGGCAAATAACTTGCCTGCAGGAAAATTAGAACGTTGGCAAAAAATTGTGATATCTGCAACGCAGCAGTGTGGTCGTGGAGAACTTATGCAAATAAATTCTGTGATGGATTGGAGTTCATTCGAACGTGAAATTAACCCAAGTCCTCAAAAGTGGTGTCTATTTGCATACGAAGGCGAAGGTATATCCGCAGTCAGACCATACCTTCAAAGCAAGCTTGTAGCAGTTACGAATAAACCACAGGACATCTGGCTGATTGTGGGTGCTGAAGGCGGTTTTTCCTTAGCTGAGGTGCAAAAGCTTAGGTCCCTGGGCCTTGATCCAGTGACTTTAGGGCAGCAGATTCTGCGCGTCGAAACGGCTTGCCTGACTTTGGTCTCCGTCCTAAAGTATGAGTTCGATCTGCTAAGCTAACGAGAGGCGTACAATGATTGGTACAAATAGCGACAAAAATGACCCCTTCGAGGAATTTGAATTTCGTCCTATCAATGAAGGCCTAGGCTTTCACCATAAAGCAAAAACTGCAGCACCTGCGACACCCGTAAGCCCGTCCGCGACTGCAGTAAATCCTGTATTCAAATCAGCGTCGCCGTTTCAAACAGCTTTACCTCGAAATGATTTTCGCGCGGACATGCGAGCTGAAAATAATAGCGTCAATCGTATAGAATCTAAGACCCAGAAGTCCAATTTTCAGATTCCGACTATAGAAGATGACTCGATTGCCAAAGCGCAAACTGCCGTGAATGATATTTTAAAGAATTTAAATCAAAAACGCCAATTAGATTTTGCTCAAGACGCTGAAACAGAAAGGCTTTCGCTAAAAAAATCAAAGCCTCAGCTGTTTGCAGCTGTTTTAGATGGAATGTTGGTTATCGCCGCTTTCTTAATGACTTTGATATTAATGCTTTCAATAACCAAAGTAGATATGATTTTAAATTTAACTCATGTTGAAACTTCGGGAATGGTTTATTTATCTACTTTAGCACTTTTGTTTGCCGTCGCATTTATTTACATGGTTGTGAATCGGGCCTTCCTTGGTTACACGCCAGGTGAATGGGCTTTTGATCAACAGTGCGGTGCTGCGGAAGAGCAAAATACATTTGTCTACATCCCTAAGGTGGCACTGCGAAC
>JANPNP010000441.1:0-3212 GCA_031427535.1 Bdellovibrionales bacterium
ATGGCAGATCGTCAGTGGGGATCCACTGGTGCAATAAATTACAAGGCCGAAGCTATCAAAACAATCAATGCCATGAAAGCTCACAACATGAGCCCAGCAGGCTACACGACGGGTGGGCCAGCACCAGATATTTCACGAACATCAGACTATATGATAGCGCACTTCCGTTCTTTCAAAAAAGTAACTGGGGACGTTTATTGGGATACAGTAATTAATAAAAGTTTTGAGCTAATGAATTTAATGCAAAACAATTTTGCAGGTAGCACTGGCTTAATTCCCGATTTCATCGTCGGCTTGCCAGGCAGTCCGGTACCGTCGCCAGGCAACCGAATCGAATCTGCAACAGAGGGCTATTACGCCTGGAATGCCTGCCGTATACCACTGCGCTTAGGTGCCGATTATGTCACCTCCGGGGACGTCAGATCAAGGGATGTGGCTGCTAAGTTGATTGACTTTTTAAACAACAAAACTGGCGGAAACTCTTCATTGATTGCGATGGGATACAAGTTGGATGGGACAGCACTTGCGAATAGTCCGGGTTATGCGTCGCCATCATTTGCTGGCCCTGCCTTGGCTGGAGCGCTTGTAGATGCGCGGTTTCAGCCATTCGTGAACAGCTTGTGGAATCTGACGGCGTCACAACCTGCCACCGGGTACTACGACTACGAGCTTCAACTGCTAAGCATGATTGTAGCAAGTGGTAACTGGTGGAACCCATAAGTAAAGGTAGGCCCACGTTTTAGGAAGTCAGACTGTTTTGTAAAAGTAATTAATGTATTATTTTTAAAATAAAAATCCTCAAAACGTAAAACTTTTGGGGATTTTTTTTAGCCATGTCATCAGATATTATGAAACTGATCGCTTACAAGCCGGCTAACTTTAATTTTTTGCTCTAAAGTTTTAGGGTTTATCCAATGTTTCACTTTTTCGACGCCTTCGAATTTAACTTCAATTAATGAGTTAGTTTTTACCCGACTACCAGTTGCAACGCTTTTTTCGAGGGCTTTGTACTTCCCCAAGGGTGATTTTTTTCGACAAGCACGTCATCTTTAATATCTCGAATGCTAACAGGGCCTGCTTTTAAAAGCTTTTTAACTTTTTCACGATCTTCTTTCGTCACCGAACTGAACCATGCTGACGAAGATTTCTTATAGCTATTCATTTGCGCTGCAAAAAACTTAAAATCGGTCGTTGGCAAATAAGACAAAGCGTGTGTCCAGTATTCAAATACGGTTTTATCTTTTTCTTGGGCGCAGTAAAGATCTGCTAGATTATAATTTGGAATACGGTTGTAAAGAATGTGGTGGTGGCACCTTTCGATAACGCTAATTGTATCAATTTGCACATATCCAAGATGTCGAATAGCTGCAGTGACAGCGGCAGGCCCTTTGCCGAACGGGGATGGTACATTCAGTTTTTGAGCCTGTATCCAGATGTTCTTTGCTCTGGTTTTTGAAATCTGGATTGGGATCATAAATTATAAAATCCTTTATTTGGCAGATTTTATACTTCTAAACTGCCAAATTCAACCAACTAATTAATTAGTTGAGTTAATCCATGCGCTGAATTTATAACTTCCACCAATTCATAAGCTTCACTCATTTGCTTTGTTTTGCAATTAACGGTTTCAGAAATTACTAAATCTTTTCCTTCTTGATTTAATGTTATCTGTATTGATGGGTCGTCCATGCACTCGGGTTCGTCTTCGCCTACCAGTGGTGCAGGCTTAAATGCAGCAATTTTTGTTTTCAAGCTCTTCAGTGCGGCCGGTGAAAGTTTCGCCACTGCAAATATTTTACTCTTGTTACTAATGTAACGAATTGCACCATCCGATTTAATTTCGGTTTTATGTTCGCCGCGAAATTCTGGCGGCGTGAAAGCCACATACATAGATCGGCTAATTAATGTAGACGAAGCGGCAAAAGCTGGAGCAGACAAAAGTAAAGCAGTGATAATGGCCGTAATTTTCATATATTCTCCTGTAATGGGTTTTGTAAAACACTTAATCGTTACCACCACTTCAATCTTTGGTCGTGTTTAGTTAATTTAACCGACGTTGCATTTAAATTCCCCTGAATAAAAAGCGGTTAAAAAGCCATCGTCTTAAGCTGAGCTTTTTATGACCGAGTCATGAATTTTTCTGGACTTGTTAGTTTTCTGAAGGAAATGAAAACTCTAAAGCTCACAACTTTTATAAGGAGAATTGCATGAAGTTATTCCACGTTCCAGGCGCTTGTTCCCAGGCCCCATTAATCGTCATCACAGAGCTAGGATTAAAATGCGACATTGAAATTGTTGATTTCGCAAACCCTGCTGAATTAATGAAGGTGAATCCACGTTGCCAGGTTCCAACGTTGGTTTTAGATAACGGCCAGGTTTTGACCGAAGGCGCCGTAATTATGGAATATCTGTGCGACCAAAAACCAGAAATGAATTTGATGCCAAAATTAGGAACTTGGGAGCGTTACCGCGCACAAGAAGCAATGAATTATATTGCAACTGAATTTCACAAGGGTATTGGCGCTATGTTTATGAAAGATATGACTGACGACACAAAAACTTTTATGCGCACAGCTGCAGAAAAGAAATTAGCTACGTTAAACACGCGTTTAGGAAAATTTCCATTTCTTACGGGACCTCTGTACTGTGCTGCTGATAGCTACTGCTTCACCGTCATGAACTGGACCAAGTGGGTAGGCATAGACATGAAGGCATTTCCAAATATTCTGGCATTCAGCGAGCGCGTTGCAATGCGACCTGCGGTACAAAAAGTTGTACAAATGGATACGAAGAAATAGTTTTTTTCTTTTTTAAGACCCAAATGCTTTTTAGCATTTGGGTCTGTTATACAGGTTTAATTATTTTGTAATACGTTTATTGCGTTGAGTATTTGCAAACTGCCACGCTAACGAAACCACTAAATATGTTGGTAATCCGAACAAGCCTAAAGCCCAAATGGGGCGGGTGAAGTAATCAAAAAAGAAATTTGGATAGCCGTTTAAAAAATAATTAGCGAAACAACCTGCCAGCGAAGCTACCATAAAAATAAAAACCGGAATTAGAAACACTTGATTTACCGAAGTTGCAGGAACGGATTTACGGTCAAAAAAGTAACCAAGGCCTAACGCCGTAATTATTCCTACACAGATAGGTAAAACCCCGTTAAATCGTTCCGAAACGGTTAGCATGCGCAGTGCAAAACTTCCGAAGAT
>JANPNP010000442.1:0-6868 GCA_031427535.1 Bdellovibrionales bacterium
ACGATACATTGCTATTTACGGATTCCGGATCGGTATTGTATGAGAATTTGCAGTGGCTGAATCAAAAACCCACGGAACAAAATATACTTGCAGTCAAAAAAGCACTACGGAAAAGAAAATTTAAGCTACCAAAAGATGAAAGCCGTCGGCCTCATTACCTTGAGGACGCTCGGCTTTAATTGAATTAATTACGCGCTGCTTTACGAAAAGTGAGCAGGTACTTTATTCGTCATCTAGTTCGTCGTCGCCTACCACGCCTAGATTGTATTTTTCTATGCGGTAGCGCATTGAGCGGAACGAGATTTTAAGAAGCTTGGCGGCTTTCTTTTTTACTCCGTTGGCTGCGTGAATGGCTTTTACTAGTAGCTCTTTTTCGATTTGCCCTACGACCTTATCTAAATCTAAGCCGTCATCGCCCACGTCGATTTCATTACTAGACGCCATCTTACGCCCTGATGCTGTGTTCACCATCGGTGGTAAAGATTCCGGAAGAATTGTAGAGCCTGCTTCTAACGCTACTGTGCGCTCGATCATATTTTCTAATTCACGCACGTTACCTGGATAATTGTACTTCTTTAAAATATCCATGGCTTCTGTTGAAATTGTTGCGATCGCTTTGTTTAACTTATCGTTATACTTTTTTAGAAAGTGCGATGCTAATAGTGGAATATCTTCTGCGCGCTCTCGTAAGGCTGGTGTACGAATATTAATTACGTTTAAACGGTAATATAAATCTTGTCTGAATGTGCCTTTAGCAACCATGTCTTCTAAATTACGATTGGTCGCTGCAATAATGCGAACTTCCACTTTCATATCTTCGGTCGCGCCCACACGTCGAATGATGCGTTCTTGAATCGCGCGAAGTAGTTTTACATGTATAGATAATGGAAGTTCTCCGACCTCATCTAGAAATAATGTTCCGCTGTCCGCCACTTCGAATAATCCCACTTTGTCAGCGATTGCTCCGGTAAATGATCCTTTTTTATGTCCAAACATTTCAGATTCCATTAAATTTTCAGGAATCGCACCACAGTTAATGGTTACAAACGGCTTATCTTTTAATGGGCCGTTATAGTGAATTGCCTTAGCAACAACTTCTTTACCCGTACCTGATTCACCGGTGATCATCACATTAGTTGGTGATTGCGAAACTCGCTTTACCAAGTCAAAAATGGCATGCATCGGAGCCGAGTTTCCGACCATGTTTTGAAACGAGTATTCTTTAACTAATTCTTTTTTAAGAATGCGAACTTCAGTTTCCAAATTTTTCGAGCGAAGCGCGTTGTGAATATTTAAACGCACTTCATCAATTTTGAAAGGCTTAGTCACGTAGTCGTAGGCACCCATCTTCATGGCTTCAACCGCGGTTTCGGTTGTACCGAAAGCCGTGATCATCATAAAAACAATATCAGGGTAGCTGTCCTTGACATATTTTAAAAGTTCGATCCCCGTCACATTCGGCATCTGCATGTCAGAGATAACCATATCGAATGACTTCTTAGACAAAATCTCTTTTGCCTTTAACCCATCTTCTGCGGTGGTCACTTCGTAACCTTCTTTTTTCAACATTATTTCTAAAAACTCGCGGATCGACTCTTCATCGTCTACCACTAAAATACGCGATTTCATAAATATCCTCTTTCGTTATTGACCCAGTTCTGGGAATTTAATTATAAACTCAGTTCCAATGCCAGCTTCACTTTTTACTTCGGTCCGTGCGCCATGGGCTTCAAGAATTTTATGCGTTACCGCTAATCCTAAACCGGTGCCCCTTGCTTTTGTCGTGTGAAAAGGCTCAAACAATCGTTTCAAAGTTTCGGGTTTCATGCCCGCTCCATTATCTTTTACCGAAATAACAACACAGCCATTTACGATACTGTTTTTTACATTAATGCTAGGTTCGCTGCGCCCCTCGAGTGCTTGCACAGCGTTTATAATAATATTTAGGAAAACCTGTTTTAATTTTTCAGAAAAACCTAATATTTTATGTGTCGTTATTTCAATTTTCCAACTGACCTTTGCAGCTAACGCTGAATGCAGTTTAACGTTCTGAATGACTTCATCTAAAACTTTTGCTGTGTCCACTGTTTCGTCTGGCTTCTTTTCGGGTTTTGCATAATCTAGAAATTCAGTGATTAAGTTATTCAGACGATCAATTTCCTTCATGATTATTTTCATTAGTTTAATTTGATCCGGGTCGGTTGTTTCAGTCGACAACAGCTGCACACTGCCGCTTATTCCCGCTAGCGGGTTACGAATTTCGTGGGCGATGCCGGCTGCTAATTGACCAATAGCTGCAAGCTTATCTTTTTGTTTCAACTGACTTTCTAGCTGACGCAATTCTGTTACATCTTTTATTAGAGCAATTGACAATTTCTCATTTAGCTCGTCATCAAAATAATCTGTTTTATCCAGTTGATATATCTGCACTTCAGACGAACCACTAGATCGGTAGTCGATATCTATAGTCCCTCTTACATTTGATTTTTCTATTAAATTTGTAATATCTGCTGAATCTAGCTGCAAAGATTCAGATATATATCCATTCTGCAATAAGACTTCGTTATTGTATCTACTGACAACTAATCCTAACGGAATTTTTTCGATCAAGACCTTCGAAAATTCGGCTTGAGATTTCGATTTTATTTTTACTCGAGTTAAATCACTTTGAATTCCGTATATCTCATCTTTTAGCTGCCCTGAAACGATAATGACCGCAATATATGATAAGTTAAATAGTGCCAATGACAGAATATTTTGAATCGAACCCGTCTGAAAGACAGAAAGATTCATGATAGATATTCCTAAAGATGCCATTAGGCCTAATGCACATAATTGTGTGAACTTCAGATCAAAGCTGGCAAGAAAAAGCAGAAATAATTGGATCACTAGCAAAAAGCTAGAAAGCTGCGGGTATGATCTCATAAAAATAATAAGTATTAGAAAGTCAATGCTGTAAGAAACTAATGAGCGCTCAGCAGACAGATCGGCTTTGAAATAGAAATGCAGCACCAAATGATGTGCAAAAATAATCGCAAACGCAGAATAAAATGCCAGAATAAAATCCACTTGTAAAAATGGTTTTTGCAGCAATATAAGAATCTGAAAAAGCAAAAAGTAAGTTACAAGCGAACTTGTGCGAATTACTTTTCGCGCATTTGCATCTAGTAGTAAACTAAGGCTTGGTGCAGAGCCTGTCATTAAGGCCCCCCCACTGTATCGGCTAAACCAAAAATTGGCAGATACATCGCAACCATGATAACGGCGATAATTCCGCCAAGCACGACCATCAAAAGTGGCTCAACCAACGAAGTCATGGTCTTAACTGAATTTTCTACTTCGTCTTCGTAGAAATCGGCAATTTTGGCCAGCATCACGTCGGTGGTTCCAGATTGCTCGCCGATAGCAACCATTTGCGAAACCATTACTGGAATTTCTTTTTGTCTTGCTAGAGGCTGATGAAAGGGCTTACCTACGGTAACCGATTCTTTGCAGGCAATTAATGCCTTTTCAATTACATAATTACCTGAAGTTCGTGCCGCAATTTCAATTGCCTCAATTAGACCAATGCCCGACGATAATAGGGTCGATAATGTCCGGCTCATACGCGCAACGCTGGCTTTTTGAATTAAATCTCCAAAGACGGGTAAATTTATCGCAACTTCGTCAAACTGCTTCTGACCTTCAGGAGTATTTAAGTAGTACATAGTGCCCGAAACTGCGCCGATCAGCCCTAAAAGAAAAACGTGCCACTGCGTACGCAAAAACAGCGAAAGGTTCACAATCATTTGTGTCAGCGCAGGTAATGATTTTCCAGAACCTGCATAAAATTCCTGAAATTTGGGGATAATAAAAAATATAATTCCACCAATTACCACAAAAGCAACTGCAGTGATAACTGCAGGCATAACTAAAGCACCTTTAACTTGTCGCTTAATTTTTTCATTTTTTTCAATGTAGCTCGAAAGTCTAAGTAAAATAGTATCTAAAATACCGGCCTCTTCGCCGGCTTGAATAAGGTTGCAGTATAATCTATCAAATACACGGTTGTGCTGCACCATCGATTCAGAAAGCCTACGTCCCGCTTCGATAGAAGCACGAATTTGAACTAGGGCTTCCTTTAATACTTTATTAATCGAACCCTCTGACAAAATGCGAATTGAATCAGAAATAGGAATACCGGCATTAATTAAAGTGGCAAACTGCCGCGTAAAAATTTGCAAATCTTTCGATTTCAATTTAGGCGCCAGAAATGAATTTATAAATATTTCGACGCTGCTAACTTCTGGCTTTTTTAAATCGACCTCTAATTTTACAGGCATAAGTTGCCGAGCGCGAAGCTTTACCTTCGCATCGTTTTCGTCGCGCGCTTCGACACGTCCCCGTATCATTTTTCCGGCAATTGTGCGGGCTAAGTACTGATACGTGGCCATTACAATCCCATTTTTTTCAACTGCAGATCTAGCTGCTCAGGTTGATCAGAAGCCCTAAATGCAGTTTTTACGTCAAAGTGACGACGAATTAAATTTTGAATAATAGATTGATTCAATGACTGGTAACTATCGGCCGAGAATTGTTTCAAATCAACAACCCCGTGCTTCGAAAATAATTGCGCAACGTCTTGTACGTTCACTTTGTCGCTTTGTTTAAGTAAAAGCATTTCGTAAATAGGGATCATCGGTTGACTGGTTAACTTTTGCACTACGATACCATTAAGTAAATTTAAGAATCGGATCATCAAGCCCGGCGTCAGTTTTTCTAACGCTTGCTGAAAAACCACATTAACATTATCAGCGGTCGTGGTCAGAATAAGTGTTCGCCCCTGCTCGGCAAGCTCAATCCACTTTTCCCATTTTTTTATTGAATTGAAATCAACCACAATTTTCTCAAGGCCATCGTAAATCAAATGATTTAAATCCCAATCCGTCGTGTCCGCACCAAGCTGAATCAGATTATCTAAAATAGGCCACTGGTATTCGGATTCGTGGGAATGAATACCGATCAAACTTATTTTTTCGCTTTGCTGTTTTTCAATAATTTCAGCTATAAGACTGGATTTCCCAGATCGTCTAGGGCCCGAGAAAATAAATATTCCAGAATCTTTTTTTAGTAAATCCCAAAATAAAGGGTTTTGAATCTGACACTCTTTATGAGAATCTGAACGAGCCAGTGATAAAAAGGCACGAAAACAATCTTTTCTTTCTATAAATGAAAATTTCCAAACGTAGCTGCTAGAACGGTAAAGACCACTAACCAGACCTTTGGTTTCAAGTTGGATCTTTTCACCCGGCTGAAGACAGACATCTTTAAGATCTTCCCATTCATTTATCTTTAAAGGTTCGTTATTTAGATCGATCCAATCCAAGCCAGTTTTTGATAAAACTTTTTGGCCGACTACAAAAGAAATCTGATGTCCACTTTGTTCAACTGAAAGATTCAACATTTTTTCAATCATTAGAATCTTCCCTTACTGAAGAATTGTAAACTTCATCAACTGTGGTTTGCCCGCGCGCCAATTTTAAAAGCGCACTTCGTCTTAAGGTACGAACACCGCCTTCGCGGCAGATTTGCCGAATTTCCGAAGTGCTTGCACCACGCAAAACGGCATTTTTAATTTTTTCAGTCATGGGCATTAGTTCATAGATAGCTTGTCGCCCTTTTATGCCGGTTTGATTGCACGTCGAACAGCCGCGCCCTCGAAATAATTTAAACCGCGAAATATCAATTTTTGGTACGCCCAACGAAATCAAAGTAGCTTCGGGGACTTCGGTGGGCTCTTTACAGGATTCGCATATTTTACCAATCAACCGTTGCGCGACGATAAGATTTAATGTTGAGGTTATAATATAAGGAGCGACCCCCATGTCGACTAAGCGGCTAACTGTAGAGGCCGCATCATTCGTATGTAGCGTGCTAACCACCATATGGCCTGTTGAAGCCGCTTTAAATGATATTTCAGCGGTCTCTAAGTCACGAATCTCTCCGACCATAACGACGTCTGGATCTTGACGTAGGAATGCCCTTAACGCAGTTGAAAAATTAAGATCAATCTCGGGATTCATTTGTACTTGATTAATACCTTCTAAATTAAATTCAATCGGATCTTCGGCTGTGCAAATATTTGTATCTGTTTTGTTAATTTCAAAAAGGGCCGAATAAATCGTGGTGGTCTTTCCAGATCCCGTTGGCCCCGTAATCAGCACCATCCCCTGGGGTAAAGTCACAGTTTTTTTTAATAGCTTTAGATCTTCTTCTTCAAAACCAAGCTTAGTCATATCTAGCTGTAGATTTGATTTATCTAAAAGTCGCATAACAATCTTTTCGCCCCACATCGTTGGGATCGCGCTAACACGAAAATCCATCTCGCGATTTTCCTTAGATAATTTAATTTTCAAGCGACCATCTTGGGGCCGGCGTTTTTCAGCTATATCCATGCGCGACATAATCTTAATTCGTGAGGTAATCGCTGGCCCTGATGTTAATGGTGGGCTGGCGGTTTCAATAAGATTTCCGTCAACGCGAAGTCGCACGCGAAACTTTTTTTCATAAGGTTCAAAATGAATATCAGAAGCTCTGCGCCTGATAGCTTCCATCATAATACCGTTCACAAACTTTACGACTGGGGCATCTTCAGACTCGGATCCCGTACCCACCTCAACAGTTGTCGACGAAGCCGCAAATTGGATGTCGATATCTGCATCTGAACTTTTTGCTGCTAAATCCAAAGTCGAAATAGGATGATACTTTTCAATGGCTGCTAAAATATTCGATTCGGTAGAAACCACTGGCTGGATTTTACATTTTGTTATGTAGCGAAGATCATCACGAACTTGTAAATTACTTGGATCGGAAAAGGCCACAACTAAAG
>JANPNP010000443.1:0-2993 GCA_031427535.1 Bdellovibrionales bacterium
GGATCGGGCTTTCTGGGTGGCAATATTATTTACTCTGGAAAAACAGAAGATTTTTATAATTCGAAAGAATCCATCACGGTGCCATTTCTGAAGCCACAAAAATGGATTCCTCTCCGGGTAACTCGTCCGGTAGAATTGGAAAAATACCGTTACAAAATTGAACTTATTGGTTGCAATGGTCACAACTTAAAAAATGTTTCCGTTGATTTCCCACTAAACCGTTTGGTCGTTGTCAGTGGGGTTAGTGGTTCGGGCAAATCAACCCTCGTCAGTAAAACATTGTATCCAGCCCTTGCCCGTGAACTAGAAATTGAATACGAACCTGTGCAAGAGTTTTCTAAACTTTATGGTTCTGAGAATTTAAAAAATGTTTTATTAATAGATCAGTCTCCTATTGGAAAATCGGCCCGTAGTTCGCCAATTACGTACTTAAAGGCTTTTGATGCCATACGAACATTGATGGCGGGAACGACAGAATCTGTTCAACGAGGGTACACGCCAGGAACTTTTAGTTTGAATGTCGATGGTGGTCGGTGTCCTTCATGCAAAGGAACTGGTTATGAAGAAATCGACATGCAGTTTATGGATAATGTGATTATTCCTTGTGATGTATGCGATGGTAAGAAATACCGACCAGAAATCCTGGAAATCACGTTGCAAAATAAAAATGTGCATCAAATCCTGTCGCTAACAGTTGCGGAAGCGATGAACTTTTTTGTGGCTTACCCTAATATTAGAAAACCACTGTCAGTACTTAAAGAAGTTGGCCTTGATTACCTTACCCTTGGACAGCCTGCAAATTCGTTAAGTGGCGGAGAATCACAGCGTTTAAAAATAGCTAAAGAACTTTCCCAGGTTACACAAAAAGCCACGCTGTATATACTAGATGAACCCACGACTGGTTTACATTTTCGCGAAGTGGATTTGCTGATGAAAGTGCTACACAAATTGATCGAATCCGGCGGGTCGGTTATCGTGGTCGAGCACAACCTAGATGTTATCAAAAATGCTGATTATGTTATTGATATGGGTCCAGAAGCTGGTAAAAATGGGGGTACTGTCGTTGCTGCGGGTTCGCCGGAACAAATTATGGCTGCTAAAAAAAGCCTAACAGGACAGTACTTAAAAAAATACGTGGGGATGTAATGCTTCCGAATGAATTGCGGCTGACTTTAAAAGAATTATTTTTGCAAAAAAAATATCTTATAATTGTCGCTGTAACCGGAATAGTTGGGGCTGCCTGCAAAGGTCAGATAGCTATCTTCATTCAGAAAATGATAGATGCTTCTGCAGATCCTGAAAAACTGAAATCTTTAGCTTGGTACGGAATTGCATTGTCCTTTGGTATTGCTATCAGTCGCTACTTTCATATTTATCTTATGAATATGGTTGCTGAAAAAGTCGTACAGTCTTTGCGTGAAAAGCTACAAAAAAAATTCATGCGTTTAAACTTAAAATTTCATAATAATTACGCCGCAGGTTCTGGCGGTTTGCTAAGCCGTACATTTAATGACATTAGGGTCATTCAGGATGGCCTTAGATTATTTGCAGATCTTTTCAGTGCTCCACTGATTTTTATTTTTTTAATTTCCAATTTATTTTTTTTAGACGCTCAACTGACCGTTTATATCTTTTTAATTGTACCGGTTTTGATTCTGTTCCTAAGAAAAATTTCAGTTGGAATTCGTAAAGCGTCTTTGTTCGGAATCGAGCATTTAGAAAAAATAACTTCAACAATTAAAGAATCTTTGGATGGCGTTCGTACCATTCAATCGTTTAATTTAGAAACAAAGATGTATAATCGTCTGCACGTTTTAGGTTCCGAATTTGTGCGCATGCGCAGAAGTGTTCACTCTAGGGTTGAGTTAATGGGTCCAATTACCGAGCTGATTGCTACCTTCTTAGTCCTAGCGGTCATTTTTTATTTTTCCCAGCAGATTTCCCGGGGCGTGGCAACTGCAGGTATATTGATTGGTTTTATTACCGCGTTACTGCAGATAAACGAACCCATTAAAAAATTTCAAGAAGCTTACGTTCGCATTCAAGAAACTCGGGTCGCAGCAGAACGGGTTTTTCAAATCTTAAACGAAGACAGCGAAGTCATTGAAGCTGCTTTTCCGCAACCTTTTCCACAGGTGTGGGACTCTATAACCTACCGCGATGTAACTTTTGGTTACAGCCACGAAACATTAATTAACAATTTTAATTTAATAATTAAAAAAGGCCAGGTGGTGGCTTTCGTGGGTGAAAGTGGCAGTGGCAAGTCAACTTTAGCCAACTTGTTGGCGCGGTTTTATGATCCTTCTGCTGGAAGTATTTTAATTGGATCACAAAATATAAAAGACATTCAGTTGGCCGACTTAAGAAAAAATATCGGCTACGTTTCACAAGATGTTTTTCTGTTCGCTGATTCCATCGAAAACAATATTAAGGCTGGAATTGTTAAAGACGAATCTATTATCGAAGCATCCAAAGCAGCCTTTGCCCATGATTTTATTTTGAAACAAAGCCACCAGTACGAAACCCGCGTAGGTGAACGTGGTAATTTACTTTCCGGTGGTGAAAAGCAGCGTGTTGGTATTGCGCGGGCTTTGTATAAGGACGCCCCCATACTTGTGCTTGATGAAGCTACCAGCGCCCTAGATTCTGTCAGCGAAGTCCAAGTTCAAAAGGGACTTGAAAGCTTGATGGCGGGACGAACTACATTTGTGATTGCTCATCGTCTTTCAACGATTCAAAAAGCAGATTTAATACTTGTTTTAAAAAAGGGAACTGTCGTCGAGTCAGGCAGTCATTCCGAATTGATTTCAAATAACGGAGTTTACAAACAATTGTTTGAAGCGCAGATGCGCTAAGCACTACGTTCGTCTACTAGACCTTAGCTCTCAATTTGATACGACCATTATCTATTCACAAACTAGTTCGATCTGACCAAACTATTTCCACTATTTTCGTAACATTCCTAAAGTCTGTACACTTTATTGACGATTGAT
>JANPNP010000444.1:0-2167 GCA_031427535.1 Bdellovibrionales bacterium
CGTTTAATTAAAGGTGTGTTGGAAAAATAATGAACACAAATAAATTTTTTATAGCGACTGGGTTAGTTTCGGTACTGGTAGCAGCGGGTTGGTACACGCAGCATACGACGTTAGCAAAAGTAAAGAAAACCGAGCGGGCTGTAAGTTCGTTCGAAACAAAAACAAATTCAAAGGCCGCTGCGGTTTACACAACCGTGGCTGCGGAAATTAAAACCAATGCGGAAAGCATCCGACCGCGTGAGGTCGTTGAACTATCCAAGCACTTGATGCAAATTAAATTAATTCAAAAGAAAGTTTTTAAAAATGATGCTGAATTAACTGTGGTAAAAAGTTTTATTAACAGCCGCCAGCGACTACAAAGTTTAGCGGCTTTACTAACACGTCGCGAAGCATTGATAGAAGCAAATTCCGCCGATCACAGTAACGCTGTCGACGTGCTTATTGCAGCCTCGCAGTCGGGTGATTCACAGTATGCTGAAGAACTTATTCTTGAAATAATTCGCGATGGCAAAATTGAAAACGAAAATGAGCATCCTACGGTTCGTCAAAATTTGGCGGGCATTAAAGCTGAATTGATGTACCATGCAGTTCGTATTGATAATCGCACGGTGCAAAATTCAATCTCAGGTCCTGCGACGCAAAAAATATGGGATAATGTGCAGCAAGCACAGGCTGACAACGTCACTGAATCACAGCTTGAACGCCGCGCTCAAATAGCACAGCAATCACGATAGTATTATATTTTAAGAAAGTGCATGCTTTTTCTGTCTGCGTTATCGAATCTTTGTTGCAACGCCTAACTTTAATCTTGCAGAATGATTAAAGGGGGGGGCGTTATGCATCGTAAATTCCCGGTCATCAAGCTGCTTCCGATTTTAATAGCAGCACTTTTAATTTCCTGTGATAACTTGCAACCCGATTTTAAAAATTCAGCACCTACCGAAGGGGCCGATCCACAAAACCTAAGACCGCGGGTTAATTTAAAATCTCAAATGAATAAGCCAACGGTTGTTATTATATCGATTGATGGTTTTCGCGCTGATTATTTAGATCGGTTTAAGCCACCAACGCTGCTGTCATGGGCCAAAAATGGAATTCGCGCCGATGGGTTAGTTCCAAGTTTTCCTACGTTAACATTTCCAAATCATATTTCGTTAATAACGGGGCTTCGCCCAGGCAATCACGGAATAGTTGGCAATAAGTTTTACGATGAAAAACGTCAGCAGTTTTACTCGATGGGTGATAATAGGTCGGTGAACGATGGTTCCTGGTACCGGGGGGTCCCACTGTGGACTGCGGCTGAAAAACAGGGAATGTTATCGGCAACTTGTTTCTGGGTGGGCTCAGAAGCTAAAATTGGCGGAATTGATCCGTCGTATATGAAACCCTATGACGGCCGGGTATCTAATGATCAGCGCGTGCAATGGGTTACCCAGTGGCTGACTATGCCTGAACATAGCCGCCCGCATTTTATTAGCCTTTATTTTTCAGATGTTGATTCGGTTGGACACAAATTTGGGGCCCATGCTGCCGAGACTAAAAAAGCAGTTCTTGCAATCGATGCAACGCTTGCTGAACTGAAGCGATTTATCGAGCTTAATAAATTGGATGTGCAAATTGTGGTGGTTTCAGATCACGGAATGAAAAGTATTGAAAAGACTGTCGACTTATCTTCTGTGGTCAATTCATCGCTTAAAGGTTTTCAGTCTTCAGGTCGCGGCGCGACGGTTAGCTTTTATTCCGACGACAGCGCAGCGATTGAAAATGCGTACCAAGATCTTAAAAAACTTCCTGGCGATTTTGCCGTTTACCGCGGAAATGAACTTCCCGGGCGATGGAAGTTAAATGATAAAGAGCGCAGGGGGGATATCGTGGTCGTAGGGAAACCCGGCGTTTACATTGGATTTGCTGAAGGCTTCGCGACCCAACAAAATGTGGGTTCGTCAAATTTAGCCACGCACGGTTGGGATACCGCAGAAACTACCGAGCTTAACGGTCTATTTATCGCTAGTGGCTCAAGATTTAAAAATGCCCTTCGAATTGGAGCGATAGATAATGTTCACGTGTATCCATTAATTATGGATATTCTGGGATTAAAAGTTACCGGTCCGATTGACGGGGACTTGGCCGTGCTAAAACCGGCTTTAAGATATCGAAAAAATCAGTA
>JANPNP010000445.1:0-3962 GCA_031427535.1 Bdellovibrionales bacterium
CTCGTCTGCGGCAATTTCTTATTTTATAGCTCAGTCTTTGTCGAAAGAAATCAATGGCTTGCCGCGATTGGTCGTTTTCTCAAGTTTAGAATCGGCGCAAGCATTTCAAGCCCATTTACTGTTTTTTTCTCCACACTTTCGCACACATTTGTTGCATCATCATGATGTGTCTTACTACTCGGGATTATACCCGTCGCCTGCAGTGACCCAGTCACGAGTTGATTTTTTGTACTGGGCTGCACGAGCCCAAAAACAAGACATATTTTTAGCGCCCATCTCTGCACTGCTGCAACTGTCTGCACCGTTTTATGAATTTGCAAAGCGTTGTCGAACTTTAAAAAAGGGTGATGAGCTTGCAACTGATATTGCAACATACCTAAGCGGCTTAGGATATCAGCCTGCTCCGGTCATCGAAGACAAAGGTCAGTATAGCATCCGCGGCGGAATCGTTGATATTTTTTCGCCGGCGGAAGCGCTGCCAATCCGTTTAGAGCTATTCGGTGATCAAATCGAAACGCTGCGTACTTTTTCGGTAGCCAATCAACGAAGCTTAGATGAAGTCACCGAGCTTAATATTGTTCCCGTTTATGAAGTAAACTTCACAGACGATAATATTGAAAATGTTATTTCTGGATTTCGAAAGGATTTAGAAGGCCGCTCGGTTTTAGCTAGTGAAGTTGAAGAAATAATTCGAAGCTTAACCTCCAAAAATTATTTTCCAGGCTGTGAATTTTTACTGCCATACTGTTACGAGCATTTAGTTAGTCCTTTAGATCACTTTAGCTCAGGCTTAAATCTTTTTTTCATTGATCCTGCCGAAATTACTCGCGCCGCCGATCAGTATTACCAAGAGCTTCTTCAAGAGTATAAAATTGAAACTGCACACTTACTGCATCCTCCAATAAGTAGCATTCAGCTTTCATATGATGGTCTAAAGTGGCCAGATGAATCCAACACGTTTCAGTTTTCAAACTTATCGTATTTAGATGATGCAACTGAAAACGAAGAAAGAATACCCTACCGAACCTTACCGCTGACTGAATTTTCACAATTGGCGCAGAACTTAATGCCTGCCTCTGATTCATGGGCACAGCTGTCGCTGCCAAAAATTAAATTGTGGTTGGCTGATGGTTACAAAATTTTTATTTGCGCAAAATCTATGGTTCAAGTTGATCGTCTGCGATCGCTTTTACAAAAGATGGAACTTGAATACGATGTAGCCGCAATGAATTCTTACGACTGGATAACATGGCTTGAAAACAAAGCCATCACATTAATTCCGCGCCCCTTGAATGAAACGGTGCAAATCGTTGAAGAGAAAATCATTTTTCTTCGTGATGACGATTTTTTTGGAAGAAAGCAGCGCGCCGCAAGCGCTAGCACTGGTTCGTCGTATGAGCAGTTTTCGACTCAAGCCAAAAGCTTAAGCTTTGGTGATTTAAAACCGCAAGACTTGGTCGTTCACACCAAACACGGCATAGGTGTTTATGAAGGTCTAAAAATCATGAATATCGGTGGGGTTGAATCCGAATACATACAGGTTTCTTACAAAGATAAAGATAAGCTGTATTTACCGGTTTACCGCGTGGGTCAGTTGCAAAAATTTTCAGGCTCGTCAGCGATATCTGTATTAGATAAGTTGGGCGGAACGGGCTGGGAGAAAACAAAAATCAAAGTAAAAAGTCATCTGCGTGACATTGCGGCCGAACTTTTGAAATTGTATGCAATCCGATCTGAAGTAACACGTGATCCAATACCATTAGATGAATACGCTTACGCGCAATTCGAAAAAGCTTTTCCGTTTGATGAAACCAATGATCAATTGCGTGCCATTTCAGATTTACAAAAAGATTTAGGCTCAAACAAACCAATGGACCGACTGATTTGTGGGGACGTGGGCTTCGGAAAAACCGAAGTCTGCATGCGCGCCACATTCCAAGTCGTGCAAGATAAAAAGCAAGTTGCGATACTTGCGCCAACGACAGTATTAACGTTCCAACACTTAGAAACTTTCAAAAAACGATTTCAGGGTTGGCCTGTCGAAATTAGATCTTTGAATCGTTTCGTATCTGCTGCAGATCAAAAGAAAACTTTAGCCGAATTAAAAGATGGCAAAGTAGATATTCTAATAGGCACCCACCGCCTTTTTAGCAAAGATATTGTTTTCAAAAACTTAGGCCTACTGGTTATTGATGAAGAACAAAAGTTCGGCGTAGCTCACAAAGAAAAAATTAAAAAACTAAAAACTTCAGTCGACACACTGACTTTATCAGCGACCCCAATTCCCCGGACCTTGAATATGAGCTTCACCGGAATACGCGATTTATCTATTATCAACACGGCCCCCGTTGACCGCTTACCAACACGCACATTTATTTCAAAATTTGATGGTGAATTAATTCGAAAGGGAATTCAGTCAGAAATTGCCCGCGGTGGCCAGGTTTATTTTATACATAACCGCGTGCAAAGTCTTTACGGCTTAGCTGACGAACTTCGGCAAATTTGTCCTGACGCCCGCATGAAAGTAGCCCATGGGCAAATGGATGAGCACGAACTTGAAGCGGCCATGCTAGCGTTTTTTAATCATGAAATTGATGTTCTAGTTTGTACGGCAATTGTTGAATCAGGTATGGATGTTCCCCGCGCAAATACTATGTTTATAGATCAAGCGCATATGTTTGGGCTTTCACAGTTGTACCAACTTCGCGGACGTGTCGGGCGAAGTAAGGCGCGTGCTTATTGCTATCTGCTTTTACCAAAGAATAAAAAAATAGAAAAAGATGCGCAAGAGCGCCTAAAGGTCATTCAAGAAAATACAGCTTTGGGATCAGGTATTCGAATCGCGCAATATGATCTAGAGCTTCGTGGTGCCGGAAATATTTTAGGCGATGATCAGTCAGGTCACGTCAATTCTGTCGGCTACGAGTTATACATGGATTTATTGAATGAAGCTTTAGCAGAGGCGCGTGGTGATATTATTCCTGATCGCGATCTAGATCCGGAAATTAATTTACGAATTCCAGCACTAATTCCAGATTCTTACATTGCTGATATTCGGATACGCTTAAGTTATTACAAAGCCTTGTCTGAAATTAAATCACAAAGCGATTTGGACTTAATCGAAGGCGAATTAACAGATCAATTTGGTCCCATACCGGACCCTGTCGTGAACTTAATGGGATTAATGCTAATACGAAAACAATGCAAAGATCTTGGCGTGCGCGACATCAGCGCAGGAAGTAAAAGTATTTCATTAATTTTTACAGAGCGCACTCGGCTTAAACCGGAAACGGCCATTAAGCTTGCAATGCGCGAAAATAAAAAATATTCAATCACACCTGATCAACGCCTAAATGTTCGCTTAAATAATATCAATTGGTCATCGGTGTACGAAGAGCTAAATTATTTGATCACATTAATTTGAAAATGAAATTAAAACTCTAGCCTTAAGCCGATGCCAAGCTGAGCTTCTGCATTTAAGTTGGGATCAGAATCTTTTGTTGCAATTGCATTTCTAGGATCATACAAGTCTTGAGTCGGATCATACCAAGAAAGATGAACGTCTAAAAATGTATTTTCCAACCCTGACGACCGCAGCCCTTCTGGATGGGTGGTGCTATCAATTCCTGATTCAATCCAGTTCAATTGAAACAGAAGGCCTACTTTATAATTTAAACTAAACCCGGTGGTGATCGAATCTTCGGCCACAGTTGCGGCAGCTGTAAATTCTTCTTCTTCAAGGATAAACTGAGTTATTCCGGCAGACCCATAGGGCACAACCCAAGGTTCGTTAAAAAACATATCTGCAAAATAGCTTGCTGAAATGTTTTGCCTTTTGAAATCAATTTTTCGGCTGGCATTATTTAAACTTCCGGTAGCAAAACCCGTGGCAAATCCATATGTGACAGCAAATGATCCTAGTGGAAAATTGTACTTATAACCCAGCTCGACTGCCAGCAAAC
>JANPNP010000446.1:0-1759 GCA_031427535.1 Bdellovibrionales bacterium
CATTTCGTTAACAATCAGCGTCCCAGTTGGAAATTTCCACTCGGATTTTGAATCGAAACCCATTTGTTCTGCCAAAATCAGTGATTTACCGCCAGGAGCTGCGCACATGTCTAAGACCTGATCGCTGGGCTTTGGCTGTAACGCCTTTGCAACAAGTTCACTGGCAGGATCCATGACGTACACTTCACTTAATCCCGTTGCAAGCGCTGCAAATAAATTCGGCCTAGAAATTTGTTTATTTTTTTCTGACAAAGCCGCCTTAATTTTAGACCAGCGCCCCTGATAAATTTTTAAAAAATACTGATCAAATGCTTTATTCATGGTTTCACCTCATTTGGAAACTCGCAGATAAATTCTGTTCCTGCCAAAAATTCAGAATTTAAAGTAATTCGAGCTTGATGATTTAAAATGTGATGCTTAACTAAAGCTAAACCTAGCCCCGAACCACCTTGGTCACGACCACGGCCTTTATCAATGCGGTAGAAACGTTCAAAGATTCGGTCTTGATGCTCTTTCGCAATACCGGGGCCGTGATCTTTTACTTTCAGAAAAGTCGATTTTAAATTTTTCTGCCAAGAAATCTCGATCCGCTTAGACGGCCCATCGCTATCACCTGAATATTTTATCGCATTAACCAACAGGTTTCTTAATATTTGCTTTAAAGCATCGTAATTAGCCAGCACCACTTCGGCATGATCGGCTACCACAATTTCTTTGTTTTTCATTAGTCGTAAACTTTGGACTTCTTGCAAAACTTCATCCGTAATTATAGCTGTTGCTATCTTTTCTTTTTGTAAATAGGAACCTAAGTCTAATTTTGAAAGACTTAGTAAGTCGTCCATAAGTTCTGACATGCTGTCGCTGCTTTCGACAATTGGCTTAACCAGTTCATGAAATTCTTTATTATCCGTTTGACTGGTTTTCTTAAACAACAGTTGGGAATACCCTTTTATTACGGTTAACGGTGTTCTTAGTTCGTGTGATGCATTGGCTACAAAATCGATTTTTATTTTCTCGGTTTTGCGAATTTCTGAAAGATCGTAAAATACTCCTAAGCACCAGGTTTCATTTTCTAAGCGGGACGGAAGTGGGGTAACAAACAGCTGCAAATCATCAATTTCATTTTTTTCAACCGCATTGACTTCGAAAGTTTTTTTAAACGTTGCTATGATCGCAGGGTCACGCACGACATCATGCAGAAAATATGTGGTCTGCGTTTTTAACGGCGCCCAGTTAAACGTATTTAGAAATGATGAATTAAATGAAATAATCTTTAAATTTTGGTCCACTGTAACGATGGCTTCTTTTAACCCCGAAAAAACAGTTTCGTAACCTTTTCGCTCTTCTTGGGATTGTTTTCTTAAACGTAAATACTTTTTTCTAAGGCCCATCGCTGCGCGCTCTAAGTCCGCAAAGTCGACATCTGTTTGTTCGAAGACATTGTTAATTGTGGCAAAATCAGCCTCTTCTGCTTTCATCAATTTAATCATTTGTTTTGTTTGTCTAACAATCATCGTGCGAAAGCGTAAATAACTTAAAACATAAGCCACAATTGCAATCAACACCACGGATAGAACCCAGATCATCTGCTGAAGTGTCAACTGCATTATCCTTCTACAATATCTGATCCCGAAGATCGGTCTGCGGTCGATACCAGTACGCGGTAACCCACGCCGCGAATTGTTTCAATGTGATCAGCCCACGGACCTAGCTTTTTTCTTAATGCGAAAATATGCGTGTCGATCGTTCGCCCGGTCAC
>JANPNP010000447.1:0-3281 GCA_031427535.1 Bdellovibrionales bacterium
GATCCTAATTTTGAAATCTATGCTCGTGGCCAAAGAAATTCGATGGCATTGTTTTGGGATGAAAAAACTCAAGGGCTTTGGGCTGGAGAAAATTCACGAGACTATATCGATCGAAAAGATTCGGCAGTAAACGGCAATGAAAAACCCAGCGATGAACTAAACCTTATCCAGAAAGGGGATCAGCTAGATTGGCCCTATTGTTATGACGACGGTAAACGAAGTCCCGAGTTTCCAAATGCGGACTGTGCTGCTTATAAAAAACCCCATTTATTATTTCCAGCGCATGCGTCGCCGCTTGGTTTTCTAATGTACACTGGAAAACTTTTTCCAAAGTGGTATCAGAATCGATTACTTATAAGTTTTCACGGATATGCGCCTTATGGCCACCGAATCGTGGCCTACAAAAGAAATGACATGTTTCAACCGGTGGGCGAACCGTTAAGTATAGTTTACGGCTGGGATGCTGCTGCCGGCCAGTCGGTGGGTTCGCCTGTGGGAATAACTCAAGCTTCTGATGGAAGTGTATTCATAACAGAAGACAACAGCCAAAAAATATTACAACTTTTTTATGATTCAAAATTGGGTGATGGAACGCCAGTCGCAGAATTAAAATTGGGATCTATCAAGGTTGATAACAGTCAATTAGCAATCGATTTTAAAAAAGCGGAAGAAAAAAGAAAGCTTATTATGGAAGCTAAGCTTAAAAAATCTGATGTGCCGTTATTTTCGCAAATTCAAAGTAAGTTGATCGATCAGAACTGCACCATGTGCCATGGCAGTTTAAGTTACCCAGGAATGCAAATTTTAAAGTATGACGATGTCGGCAATTATAAAAAATTAAAAGATCAATTATGGCTAAGACTGCAAGGCCAAGGCATGGCACAAATGCCACCTGGCGGAATCTTAACAAACAAAGATGAATTGTTAGACCTAGTCCGCAAATGGGTGGATGCCGGCAGCCCTGCGCCGTAGGTCAGTAAATTCCCAGGTACTTGTCTAAATTCTGATTTTAGTTAGAATGTAATCGGAGATCTGGGCATGCCGACAACAGTAAATAACTTCACAACCGAAAATACGTTTTCAATTGAGTCTGAAAAAGATTTAGTTTCTTCCTTTCGCTTACGTGATCAAAAAAAACTAGTACTTCCTGCGGGGCTTAAATTTCCGCTGCATATTCGGTCCTATTTCACTTGGAGTGAACCAACCGGAAGTATGTGCGGTTGGTGCCATTCCTATGGCTCGGCCGACGAAGTCGGAATGATGTCGGAGTCATTCAATTCAAACACCAGTGCCGCCTACATACTTTGTCAAAATTTACGATGCATTGAAAAAATCGAAGAGGCCGTAAATCTTTCTGGAAAAAGTGTGGAAAGGGTTGTGGATCAACTTTATTCACGAATTAATTTATTTTTTGAAGGTGTATTTAATTACAAACAGGATTAGTAATCGCTATGACTACAGCACATGGCCTAATGCGTATTAAACAAAACCACACTGACACCCTGAGCTGTGGTTTTGCCAACATTTTTGTAAGAATGCGGTTTACTTGGGTAATTTTATCTGCGCACACACCTTAATTACAAGGTGCGTTTCTAACTTCTTCAATTTTTGCTAATACGGCGTCGGCCCACTGCAATTCAAGCTCGTCGGTATTTTTCTTTTTGCCATTTTTTAGATTTCCAATGTGGCTAGCTTTAAAGATAATTTTTAAGTTATCGCGTGTAAGTGATTTTGCCCGCGCAATAAATTCATCACGACCACCACTAGAAATATTTAGCGGATAGTCTTTTTTCCCATCGCCAACTAGGAAATTACAAGTGCCTTCGCTAAATATAGTTGTGTTTTTGTAAGCTGATAAATCGCCGCGTGGATAATCTGCTGAAAAACCCTTTGATCCGCGCTTGCCTAAGCCGGCACCAAGATCGTGATACATTCCGATGACATGCTGACACTCTTTTTTATTTTGCTCAGAAGATTTTGTGCAAACAATTGCATTTTGCATATCTGAGGTGCTAGTAATTCCGACAAAGTGGCCTACTAGGGCTAACACTTCAATTTCTTTTTTGATCTCCGGAGAAGATTTTTTGTGTAGGGCATTTAGTTCGGTCCACTTCCATGGTTGTTGAGTTGGATCGTATAAACGCTTGGCTTGAAACTTAACTTCGATGTTGGCGTCTGCAAAGTTTACCACAGCGTATTTGCCATCTTGGATAACCGCAGACTTCAGTGGATTACTTTTGTTAAAGGGGTCGGTATTACATCCGAAGCAAACAACTTTTTCGGTCATGTAATTAGAGTGCGCAGGTATTTGCAGAGCCCACAAAATTCGTGAGACCGCAGCACTTGTATAGTTTTCAACATTTCTTGATCCGCCATCTTGATAACGCACCTTTAAGATATCAGCTTTTAAGAATTTTTCTTTACCATCTTTTTTACCGGCCTCGCTGATTTTTTGTCCGTTTTGGTCGATCAGAAATGTGTCGTCTTCTTCATCAATAGTTCCCACAGCTTGCTCGATTAAATCGCCTTTGCTTGAATATAATTGATTAGTTTCATTGGTTTTAGCGCAGCGAAACTTTGCAGAATCTCCATTTTGTTTTTGGTAAACAAAGCGGCAGTGAACGGTTGAATCATTAACTAATGTAGAATTTTTGCTTTGTGGCTGAATAAGTTGTTTGCGAAATTCTTCGCTGATGGCAGTAGCGCTATCAATAGTCGGAAGAAGAAAATGAGCTTGATTCAGACACTGCACCCGATTTTTTTGCAATTCGTCTGCAGAGCTGCCTTTTTCAAGATCTAAGCATGCGGCTTGAGCCTGACATAAATAAAGCGAGGCCAAAATTGCGATAGTGATGTTTTTCATATAATCCTCTTTCTGAATACTGCCTGAATACTTGCAACCCATGCCAGTGTCTCAGATTAAGACATCAGGCGGTCGCAATGATTTAAGCGGTTTACAGGTCGTCTAAGGATTTTTCATCTGCAGTCGCAGAATGTGGGCGGGACTTGAACCCGCAAGATAATCAGTTGTTACTGCGAACGGTCAAGTCTTGCGACTTGACATTCATCGTTTCTACTCGTTGACGACGCGGAACATCGCACCTATCCTATTCCTCGCAGAGCATGGGAACAAGCATACATGAATAATCGAAATAGCATTCATTGGGCTATTCTATTCCTTCCCGCTCTTTGCCGTATACGTCGTCCCCTTTTCGGCACAACAGGGTGTATGCGCCTCGTGGCCTTTTTGACGCAGCCACCATTCCTTGAAGGGCCCGGTT
>JANPNP010000448.1:0-2368 GCA_031427535.1 Bdellovibrionales bacterium
TTCCTTTGAATACGAATTTCCCTAAATTAAGACGGTAATTGTGGGTAGCTCATCGCATTAAGGACTGAATGAATTCGGCGGATCAGCTACACCCACAGGTGGCTAGGTCCCATACGCTAGATTTTTTAGTGAATTCCGCTAGGTCCGGAAGGAAGCAACGGTGTCTAACGAACTAGGTGATATGGGGCGCCTAGCCACTATTTCTTGGCCATTTTTCAGGGGAACATTCTGTCTTATCAAGTGATTGCGCGAAAATATCGACCCCAATCTTTCGATCAAATGGTCGGCCAATCGCACATTACCCAAACGTTAACTAATGCTTTGAAAAATAATCGTTTACCGCATGCACTGCTTTTTACGGGTCCGCGCGGAACTGGTAAGACGTCTTCGGCGCGTATTTTAGCAAAAGCCATTCGCTGTCCGAACGCGGTTGAATTTGTCCCGTGTCATACCTGTCAAAGTTGTATTGAAATTGCTACCAGCCGTTCGATAGACGTCATCGAAATCGACGGAGCTTCCAATAACGGCGTCGACGCCATTCGTGACCTACGTGATAACGTCATGTTTGCGCCAGCAGTTGGTAAGTACAAAGTATTTATTATTGACGAAGTTCACATGTTATCGACAAACGCGTTCAATGCGCTTTTAAAAACGTTGGAAGAACCGCCGCCGCATGTGGTTTTTATTTTAGCTACAACCGAAGTGCATAAAATTCCGCAGACGATCTTATCACGCTGTCAGCGTTTTGATTTTCGGCGCATTTCGTTAAAGCAAATTGCTGATCACTTAAAAAAGATTTGCGGCGAAGAAAAGTATGCGGCAGATCCGGCAGCTTTGTGGCTAATTGCACGTCAAGGCGATGGATCTATGCGTGATAGCTTAAGCTTACTGGATCAAGTGGTCAGCTTTACAAATGGCAAACTGACCGAAGCCGAAGTTAGTAAAGTGCTAGGCCTTACAGAGCGCTCTTTAGTTTATGAGATTTTTCAGAATATTATAAACCGTGATCCGGGTGCGATGATTGGTTCTATTCAAAAGCTTTCGCAGTCGGCGCAAAACCCAAATTTATTTTTAGAAGACTTAGCAAAAACAATTCGCCATAGCTTGATTTTAAAATCTGACGCTACGGCGCGGCTGTTGATTGATTTGCCAGATGATGAAATTGAAATGTTAGTTAAACAAATAGAACCTGTTACTGATCCCGATTTGCATTTGCTATTTGATATGACTTTAAAAAGTCTTAGTGATATTTCGCGTGCACAAGATCCACAGACCGTTTTTGAAATTGCGTTACTGCGGTTGGCGCAGGCACCTTCACTACATGACTTAAAAACTCTTTTGGCGAATGCCACCGCAGCCGGAGGCTCTTCGCCCCCAAAGCGCTCTGAGGAGAAACCGGCTGTTGTTGCTGTAATGCCAGCTGCTGAAACTCCTCGTGTACCGGCAAGCCCGGCAAGTGTTGTTAAACCCGTGGTCGCTGAAAAATCAGTGCCAAAAGTTTGGCCGCAGTTGGACGCAGACCACTGGCTTTTGTTTGTAGAATCAGTAAAGCAAACCGATGCCTTGATGGCCTCTAAAATTGAAAATTTAGTTTTTGTGGGCTGCCAAAACAAAAAGGTTTTACTGCAACCGCAGTTGCAGTTCGCCTTTATCGCGACCCAGTTGCAAAGCGCGGACGTGCGCCAAAAATTACAAGGATTGATTGATTCACAGTTTGGACAGGGCTACACTTTTGAGGTGCTTAAAGCCCATTCTGACGTGCAAGGCGATAGCGCCCAGACTATGTCAGTGAAAAAGCAAGTTTTAGCGGACGAGAAAAAGAAAGAATCTTGGCAGTTGGACCCGCGGGTTAAAAAAGCCCAAGAAGTTTTTAAAGGCCAAATTAAAATTGTTAAGAACGACTAGAATAAAGGAGTAAATATGTTTAAAGGTGCAAATGGAATGGCTGGCTTGATGAAACAAGCTAATCAAATGCAAATGAAAATGAAAAAGCTTCAAGAAGAATTAGCAACCCGCGAATTTGATGGCACCTCTGGCGGTGGCGCGGTTAAAGCTAAAGTAAATGGTGATAACAAAGTTTTAACTATTGATCCCGAAGTCATGAAGGGTAACGACGTTGAAATGTTACAAGATCTTGTGACCTCTGCTATTAACGATGCGCTGAAAGTTGCTAAAGAAACATCTTCACAAGAGATGTCTAAAGTAACTGGCGGAATGAATATTCCAGGTTTTGATGTTACACATTCCCGCTTTAGAAAAATTAGTTCATGAATTAAGTCGCTTACCAGGGATTGGTCCAAAGACCGCCCAGCGCTTGGCCTATTTTATTTTAAAGTCGAATGAATCGTATTCGGTACAGCTTTCTGAA
>JANPNP010000449.1:0-3759 GCA_031427535.1 Bdellovibrionales bacterium
ACCATGTGATCTAGCACTCCATACTTTTAATCCCATGTTTAGGCCCCCTCAAATAACGAAATTTTTTGGCCATCAGCTAGTTTGATTAAAGCTTTTTTCCATTTTTTAGGTTTTGTTAAACCAAATTTGGAATACTTCATATCGTTTCTGCAAACTACAGTGCGTACGCCCTGAACTTTTACAGAGAAACCAGCTTCGATAGCTTTCTTAATCTCAGGCTTTGTTGCATCCAACCCAACTTCGAAAACATACACGCCTGTTTCAGCAAGTGCGGTGTTTTTCTCAGTGATAAGTGGAGATCTTATAATCGTCTTCATCTTATTTCTCCACCGAGCTACGCTCGGCTTTTTCTACAGAGCTACGCTCGACTTTTTCCATAGAGCAACGCTCGACAATTTTAGACACAGAGCTTTTAGTAATCACTGCGCCATCAAATTTTAATAAATCAAACACGTTCAGGCCAGCGACCGGAAAATATTTGTAATGTTGAAGGTTACGAGCTGCTAGCATGAATTTCTCATCAGACATAGCGTCGATAAGAACAGCTTTTTTAACACCAAAAGTTTTCAATCTTTTGTTTAGCTCAGTCGCTTTACCTTCAGAAACCATTGAATCAACTACGAATAAACGGCCTTCTTTTAATAAGTAAGAAAGCGCCATTGATAAGCCAACTTTACGAGTCTTCTTAGGTAATACGTAAGCGTAATTACGAGGAGTAGGTCCAAACATTGTACCTCCGCCTGGCATTAAAGGAGAACGAGTAGAACCCTGACGAGCATTACCAGTACCTTTTTGCTTAAATGGCTTCTTGCCGCCACCACTGACTAAACCTTTAGTTTTTGTCATGTGTGTACCTTGGCGGCGAGATGCTAACTGCCAACGAACAACTGTGTGGAGGACATCTTTTTTGACTTCAACTTCGAAAACGTTAGATGCTAAATCAACTGATCCAACTTTTTCTTTTTTCCAATTTGTAATATTAACTGTAGCCATAATTACTCCTTAACCAATCTTACAAGAGTATTTTTGCTTCCTGGAACAGGGCCTTTTACAAGTAAAACGCCATCTGCTGCATTTACATCAATAACTTCAACATTTCGTACTGTAATATTCTCGTCACCCCAGTGGCCTGGAAATTTCTTTCCTGGCATTACTCGGCCCGGCCAAGTTCTGTTACCAGAAGATCCCGGTCGGCGATGAAACTTAGATCCGTGAGTCGCAGGACCACCGGCAAAATTCCATCGGCGGATAGAGCCTTGGAAACCGTGACCTTTAGACTTAGAAGTAATTTTAACTACGTCACCCTTAACAAAGGTGTCGATAGATAAGCTGTCACCTAATTTTATATCAGATGGAAGTTCATCCTGACGAAGCTCTTTCACATACTGAGCGCCAGATTCAAAACCGGCACCAGCTAAGTGATTTTTTTCAGCTGTCGAGCTGTTTTTAGCTTTCTTAGGAACTGCTGCAACTTGAACTGCAGAGTATCCATCTTTTTCTGTAGTTTTGATTTGTGAAACTTTCCAGTTTTCAAATCGTAGTACAGTTACAGGCACTGATTCGCCTTTTTCGTTGTAAACAGTCGCCATGCCTTCTTTAAAAGCAAAAAGACCATTTAGTTTAACACCTTCAGAAGAAGGAGTTTTTGTTTCAGCGTTTTTTTGTGTTTCGCTCATTAATTCCTCCTTCTTTATTCAGCAGATAATTTAATTTCAACATCGACACCAGCAGACAAGTCCAATTTCATCAATTGGTCGATCGTTTGCTGAGTTGGCTCGAGGATGTCTAACATTCGTTTGTGAGTTCTAATTTCAAATTGTTCACGAGATTTTTTATCAACGTGAGGAGAACGTAAAACTGTGAAGCGGTTGATACGAGTTGGAAGTGGGATTGGACCCGCTACTTTAGCGCCCGTACGTCGTGCAGTTTCCACGATTTCTTTAGTCGATTGATCAAGTAACTTGTGATCAAAGGCCTTCAGCCTGATTCTTATTTTTTGACTTTTCATAATACCTTTTCCTAGTTCTGCTCGCCAAAACCTTTATCCACATAGCAAGACTGCCATGATTGCGGAGGTTTCCGTAGCGTTAACAAGATTTGTGAATATCGAATACGTGCCAGTTCTTGTCAACCACTTATTTTGAGATTTCTTGACTGGATTTTCGCGAGGTAATTTAGCGGCCTAAACGTTGGAGGATTTCGGCACGAACCTTAGGCGGAACTGCAACGTAATCCAAGAATTCCATACTGAAGAATGCTCGGCCTTGCGAGAGACTTCGTACGTCCGTCGCATACCCAAATAAGGTTGCCAGGGGGACTTCTGCGCTGATAATTTGTCCTGACTGGGGTTTTGAAGTCATATTCAAAACTTTGCCGCGGCGGGAGTTTAAATCACCGACGACGTTGCCTACAAATTCATCAGGACATTGCACTTCTAATTTAAACATAGGTTCTAAAAGTATAGCTTCGCTGTTTTTCAACGATTCACGGAATGCTAACGATGCTGCAGCTTTGCATACAATTTCGTCGGTGATTTGTGGTTTGCCAACTAAGGATTTAATATTGATTTTCAAACCAACCATCGAGTAACTAGCGATTGGGCCCACTTCTGACGCTTCCTTCAATCCATTTTCACAGGCTTTGATCCAGTTTGGCTGTACGTCTTTAGAAGCTGAAACTGAGCTTGTAATTTTTATACCTTCAGCAGCAGCTATGGGTTCGACTTCAAGCACGATGCGGGCATATTTTTCTTCCCCGCCAAGCATGCGCTCAAATACAAAATCAGTTTTAACTGGCTTGGATAAAGTTTCACGGTATGCCACCTGAGGCCGTCCCACATTGGCTTGAATTTTATGTTCGCGCATCAGTCGATCGATTAATATATCTAAGTGAAGTTCACCCATTCCTGAAAGTAGTATCTGGCCTGTTTCTACGTCTGTTCTTAATCTGCACGATGGATCTTCTTTTTCTAGACGCTGCAAACCTTCAATCATTTTTTCTTGATCAGCAGAAGACTTGGCTTCGACAACTACAGCGATAACCGGTTCGGGAAAAGTCATGGATTCAAAAACTACCAAACGAGCCGAATCACAAAGCGTGTCTCCGGTAGAAGTAAACTTTAACCCAATGATAGCGCCGATATCACCTGCCTTCAAATGATCGACTTCTTCGCGTGCGTTAGCGTGCATTTTCACAATTTTTTGCACGCGTTCTTTTTTTTCTGTACGGGGATTATAAAGCTGATCGCCCAATTTAATTTGGCCAGAGTAAATTCGCACGTATGTGAGCGCACCTGAAAATGGGTCATTTGCTAATTTGAATGCTATGAGTGCTGCGGGCTCATCAAACTTAGTGTGACACTCTACTGATAATTCGGTTTTTACGGGATTCATGCCGGTAGTTGCTGGGATGTCTAACGGGCTAGGTAAGTAGTCGACGACGCCGTCCAGAAGTTGTTGCACACCCTTGTTTTTGAAAGCTGCACCACAAAAAACAGGAAAACACTTTAGATCAATCGTGCCTTTTCGAAGTGCTGCTTTTAGCTCTTCGGTAGCTATATCATCACCGTTTAAATATTTTTCTATAAGGGCATCATCAAGCTCGCAAATTTGTTCGATCGTTTTAGCGCGCTCGGTTTCAAATTCACTTTTTAGTTTTGCAGGGATTTCAACTTCGTTGAAGTCGTGATCATTAGCTTTCCAAATGTAGGCTTTCGAAGTGAGCAGATCAATGACTCCTTCAAATTGGTCTTCGGCACCG